>JBKBSH010000218.1:0-4616 GCA_046291795.1 Burkholderiaceae bacterium
CGCGCTGCTACGGCTGTTCAATCTGCTGCCGCTCGACCTCGACATCGCGGGGCTCATCGCCGAGGCGAAGCGGCAACTGCTTCAGGAGGCCGACTACCGCGCCGAGGCGGGCTTCCTCGAACACTTCGCCAGGCTGGTGGCCGATGAGCCGCTGCTGATCGTTCCGCGCGTGCATCGCGACTTCACGACCTCGCGCGTGATGGCGATGGACTACGTCGAGGGCGCGCCGCTCGAGTCGCTGGCCGAAGAAGGCGTGCCGCAGGCGCGGCGCGACGCGGTCGGCGCGCTGCTCGAGCGGCTGATGTTCCGGGAACTGTTCGAGTTCCGCGTGATGCAGACCGACCCGAACTTCGCCAACTATCTGGTTCAGCCGGGCGGGCGCGTCGTGCTGCTCGACTTCGGTTCGACGCGCGCGTTCACGCCGGCGTTCGTCGCCAACTACGCGCGCATCACGCGCGCGGCGATCGACGGCGACCGCGACGCGATCGCGCGGCATGCGCTCGCGATCGGCTACGTCGCGCCCGACGACCCGCCCGAGCGGGTTCGTGCCGCGGTCGACATGATCCTGCTCGTCTGCGAACCGCTGCGCCGGCGCGGCCCGTACGACTTCGCCGCGTCGGATCTGCCGGCGCGCGCTCGCTCGCTCGGCTTCGAGCTGGCGGTGCGGCGCGGGCTTCTGCGGGCGCCGCCGCCGGAGACGATCTTCCTGCACCGCAAGCTGATCGGCTCGTTCCTGCTGCTGGCGCGCATCCGCGCGCGCGTCGGCGCGCACGCGCTCGTGCTGCCGCTGCTCGAAGCCGCGCTCGCGCGGGCGCGCTGAACTACCCGGCCGCGCGCTCGGCCATATGCACCGGCGCGCGCGCAGTGGCGATCAGCACGATGCCCGACGCCGCGAGCGCGAGCGCGACCGCGTGCAGCGCGGTGAACGGCTCGCCGAGCAGTCCGACGCCGACCAGCGTGGCCGCGATCGGCAGCGCGACCGTGAACACGCCCGCCTGGCTTGCCGGAACGTGCTTCATGCCGGCCATCCACAGCCAGACCGCGAACAGGCTCGCGGCGAGCGAGTAGAAGACGAGAAGCGCCCAGTGTTCCGCGCCGAGCGCGCCGAAGTCCAGGCGCGCGAGCTGCCATGCGCCGAAAGGCGCGATCAGCGCGAGTCCCCACAGGTTGATCAGCGCCGAGACCCGTAACGGCGTGCGCGTCGCCGACAGCCGCTTGGCGAGGATCACGTAGGTCGCTTCGCACAGCACCGAGCCGAAAATGAGCAGGTTGCCGAGCAGCGCCGCCGGCCGCGCCGCGTCTTCGCCCGCTTTCGCGAACTGCAGCAGCGCGATTCCGCCGACCGCCAGCGCGATGGCCGCGAGCGCGCGACGCGTGAGCCGCTCGCCGAGCACGATTCGCGACAGCACCGCGACGACCGCGGGCAGCGTGGCGAGGATCACGCCGGCGGCGGTCGCGGTCGTCAGCGACACGCCGGTCAGCATGCAGATCGAGAACAGGAAGTTGCCGAAGAACGACATCGTGAACAGCTGCCGGCGCTCGCGCGGCGAAAGCGGCGCTTCGCCCGCCGCGCGCCGGGTCCACGGGATCATCGCGACCGCGGCGATGCCGAAACGCAGAAACGCGAGCGCAAACACGGGGATCGCCGCCACCAGCGGTTTGGACAGCGCGACATAGACGCCGACCAGCGACATCGAGGCCAGCAGCAGCAGGTAGGCGAGCACGCGCGACGACGGCAGCGACATGCACCGATTGTCGCAGGCGTGCAAGAATGGCCGCATGGACGACGCGGCTGCCAAGGCTTCGCGCTGCGCCCGGTGCGGTGCGGCGTTCCGCTGCGGGATCGACGATGCGCTTGGTTGCTGGTGCGCGCGGCTTCCGGCGGCGCCGCTCGAGCGCCTGGATGCCGCTGCCGGCTGCCTGTGCCCGGAATGTCTCGCCGCCGTCGTCGGTCCGGGCGCCGGCACGCGAATGACGACCTGACGAGCCCGCCGCCGCGCAGCGCCGCGCGCGAACGGAGCGAAAAGAGGAGACCATGGCGAGCGATCGTCCCTGGCTGCGCTTCTACGGCAGCGTGCCCGCCAGCCTCGACTATCCGCGCGTCACGCTGTACGAAGCGCTCGCCGCGAGCGCGCAGCGGCAGCCCGACGCGATCGCGTGGGACTTCCTCGACACGACCTGCACGTACCGCGACTTCGTCGCCGCGATCGATCGGTGCGCGAGCGCGCTGGCCGCGCTGGGGCTCGCGGCCGGCGACCGCTTCCTGATCTCGATGCCGACCTCGCCGCAGGGCGTGATCGCGTTCTACGCGGCCAACAAGCTCGGCGTGCTGCCGGCGCTGATCCATCCGCTGTCGACGCCGCCGGAGATCGAGCACTACCTGAACGCGAGCCGCGCACGCACGGTGCTGACGCTCGACGCGTTCTACGACCGGTTTGCCGCAGTCAGGCCGGCGCTGCCGCTGGAGCGCATCGTGCTGGCGCGCATTCCGGACTACCTGTCGCCGGTCAAGCGATTCGGCTTCTGGCTGACCAGGGGACGCAAGATCGCACCGGTGCCCGCCGACCCGCGCGTGCGCCGGTGGGGCGAGCTGATGCGCGCGTCGCACCCGCCGGCGCCGCGCGCCGAAGCGAAGACCGACGACCCGGCGGCGATCCTGTTTTCCGGCGGAACGACGGGGCTGCCCAAGGGCATCGTGCTGTCGAACCGCAACTTCATCGCCGAAGGCATGCAGGCGGCGGCGTGGGGCGGCATGGGGCGCGGCGACTCGATTCTCGCGATCCTGCCGATCTTTCACGGCTTCGGCCTCGGCGTGTGCGTCAACGCCGCGTTCATGGCGGGCGGCACTTCGATCCTGGTGCCGGTCTTCGACGCGAAGGTCGTCGCGACACTGCTGCGCAAGAAGCGTCCGAGCCTGCTGGTCGGCGTGCCGACGCTGTTCGACGCTCTGGCGAAGGACCCTTCGCTGGCGAAAGCCGATCTGTCGTGCCTGCGCGCGACCTTCTCCGGCGCCGACACGCTGCCGCGTCCGGTCAAGGAGCGCTTCGAGAAGCTCGTCGCCGAACGCGGCGGCAAGGTCAAGCTGCTGGAAGGTTACGGGCTGACCGAAGCGGTCACCGCGATCATGGCGATGCCGGTCGACGAATACCGCGAGCGCTCGATCGGCGTGCCCTTTCCCGACATGCTCGCGAAGATCTGCGTGCCCGGCACGACCGACGAGGCGCCGGTCGGCAACGAGGGCGAAATTTGCGTGTCCGGCCCCGCGGTCATGCTCGGCTATCTCGACGACCCCGAGGCCACGCGGCAGACGCTGCGCGTGCACGCCGACGGCCGCACCTGGCTGCACACGGGCGATCTGGGCCGGCGCGATGCCGACGGGTTTTTCTACTTCACCGTGCGGCTGAAGCGCATGATCAAATCCTCCGGCTTCAACGTGTATCCGGCGCAGGTCGAAGGCGTCTTGTACCGCCACCCCCTGGTCGCCGAAGCCTGCGTGGTCGGCGTTCCCGACGAATCGCAGGTCGAGCGCGTCAAGGCGTACGTCGTGCTGAAGGACCCGGCGCAGGCGAACGACGCCACCGCGCAGGCGCTGATCGAGTTCTGCCGGCAGAACCTGATCAAGTGGTCGTGTCCGCGCGAGGTCGAGTTCCGCACCGAACTGCCGAAGACGCGCGTCGGCAAGATCGACTTCAAGCTGCTCGTGCAGGAACACGTCGCGCGGGCAAAGGGCCGATGAATTCGTCGATGCGACGCAGCGTGCGGCGGCGAAGGCGATGAGGGGCCGCGTCTGCCAACCGGAAGGGAGCCGATGAAGCCTGAACCGATCGCAACGCATGGCGGCGACCGCGTCGCCGCCGCGCTGCAGGCGCACGGGGTGCGCTTCGTCTTCACGCTGTGCGGCGGCCACATCTCGCCGATCCTGACGGCATCCAGGGCGCGCGGCATCCGCGTCGTCGACGTGCGCGACGAGGCCACCGCGGTGTTCGCGGCCGACGCGGTCGCGCGGCTCACCGGCACGCCGGGGGTTGCGGCAGTCACGGCCGGACCGGGACTGACCAACACGATCACCGCACTGAAGAACGCGCAGCTCGCGCAGTCGCCGCTGGTGCTGCTCGGGGGCGCTGCGCCCACTGCGCTGCAGGGGCGCGGCGCGCTGCAGGACATCGACCAGCGCCCGCTGGTTGCGCCGCACGTCAAGCTGTTTCGCAAGGTCACGCGGGTCGTCGACCTCGCCCCGGCCGTCGAAGCGGCGTTCGCCGCCGCGCGCGAAGGCGTTCCGGGACCGGCCTTCGTCGAATGCCCGGTCGATCTGCTGTACGACGAGGCGTCGATCCGCCAGTGGTACGCCGAAGCCGCCGGCAAGGGCACGGGTCTCGCCGAGCGCGCGCTGCGCGAGCCCGACGCCTTCCTCGCCTGGCGGGACGCGCGCGGCGTCCTCGGTCAGCTGCTGCTGCTCGACCAGCTCTCTCGCAACCTCTTTCGCGGCTCCCCGCGCGCCTTCGAGGCCGACCCGCGGGCCCGTGAGCTGGCGCGTGAGGCCTTGTCGAGAGGCCTCGACCGCGAGGTGGCGCTCGTCGCCCGCACGTTCTTCTACCTTCCCTTCGAGCACAGCGAGG
>JBKBSH010000219.1:0-4532 GCA_046291795.1 Burkholderiaceae bacterium
GATGGAGCGGCTGCTCGAGGAGATCTCGTTCGACGCCGGCAGCCGCCGCGGCGAACGCCTCGTCATCGACGCCGCGTACGTCGAGGCGCGGCTCGCCGATCTCGCCCGCAACGAGGATCTCGCGCGCTACGTGCTGTAGGCGGGCGCGGCACGCCGGGCGCGCGGCGCGCAATTGGCGGAATCCCGCAGCGGCTCGGCGCGCGCGGGCGCTTCTATACTGCGCGCCTTCGTACGAAGCACCGCGTCGTCGTTCGGCCGGTACGCGCGATGGCCATCCAACTGCTGTCCTTCGTTCTCGGGCTGTTTGCGCAGATCGCGGGCGCGAAGCTTTGGATGCGCGGCGCCTCGAAGCTCTCGGTCGCATGCGCCTGCGTGAGGCTCGCCGTGGCGGCGGCCTGCGCGCCGGTCTTTTTCGCCGGCCGCCAGATCGCGCGTCGGGAAGATGCGGTCTTCGTCGGCTGCTGCGTCGCGCGCGTTGCGTGCCTGATCGTGGCCGCGCAGCGGCACGCGCGGCTGACCGCGTTCAACGAAGCGATGGCGGTCTGCGCCATCGCGTTGGCGGTCGTCGGGCCGGTCGTCGCGCGGGTGCGTGCCGCGGCGCGCCGGTCAAAGTGACGTGATGGCCGCGCTCACCGTGCTGCTGGTCGGTCTGCCTTTCGCGGGCGGCGCGCTGCTGTTCGTGCTGTCACCCAGGGTGTCGCGTGCGGCGGCCGCGTGGACGGCCGGCGCGGTGGCGCTGGCCGGCTGCGCGCTGGTCGCGGCGACCGCGCCGGCCGTGTTCTCCGGCGAAGTGCTGCGCTGGGGCGCAAGCTGGGTGGCGCAGCTCGGGCTCGGCTTCGGTTTCCGCATGGACGGGCTGGCCTGGATCTTCGCGCTGCTCGTCTGCGGCATCGGCGCGCTGATCGTGCTGTACGCGGCGTACTACCTCGATCGCGACGACCCGGCGCCGCGTTTTTTTTCGTTCCTGCTGCTGTTCATGGGCGCGATGCTCGGCATCGTGCTCGCCGACAATCTGGTGCTGCTGGTCGTCTTCTGGGAGCTGACCAGCCTGTCGAGCTTCCTGCTGATCGGGTACTGGCAACACCGCAGCGACGCGCGCGAAGGCGCCAAAATGGCGCTTGCGATCACCGGCGCAGGCGGGCTGGCGCTGCTCGCCGGCGTGCTGCTGCTCGGGCAGATCGTCGGCAGCACGCAGCTCGACGTGGTGCTCGCCTCCGGCACGCTGATCCGCGCACACCCGCTGTACGTTCCCGCGCTCGTGCTCGTGCTGGCGGGCGCGTTCACCAAGAGCGCGCAGTTCCCTTTCCACTTCTGGCTGCCTCACGCGATGGCCGCGCCGACCCCCGTGTCGGCGTATCTGCACTCGGCGACGATGGTCAAGGCGGGCGTCTTCCTGCTCGCGCGGATGTATCCGGCGTTGGGCGGCGCCGAGCCGTGGTTCTGGATCGTGACGCTGGTGGGGCTCGCCACGCTGCTCGTCGGCGCGTACCTGGCGATCTTCCAGCACGACCTCAAGGGCCTGCTCGCGTATTCGACGATCAGCCATCTCGGGCTGATCACGCTGCTGTTCGGGCTCGACGAGAAGACGGCCGTCGTCGCCGGCGTCTTCCATCTCCTGAACCACGCGACGTTCAAGGCGTCGCTGTTCATGGCGGCGGGCATCATCGACCACGAGGCCGGCAGCCGCGACATGCGCGTGTTGAACGGCCTGTGGCGCGCGATGCCGGTCACCGGCGCGCTCGCGATGGTCGCGGCGGGCGCGATGGCGGGCGTGCCGCTGCTCAACGGCTTCCTGTCGAAGGAGATGTTCTTCGCGGAAACGGTTCTCAAGGAGGGCTATCCGGCGCTCGAAGTGTGGCTTCCGCTCGGTGCGACGGCGGCCGGGATCTTCAGCGTCGCCTACAGCGCGCGCTTCATCCACGACGTGTTCTTCAACGGCGACGCGACCGGCCTGCCGAAGTCGCCGCACGAGCCGCCGCGCTTCATGCGCGTTCCGGTCGAACTGCTGGTCGTGCTGTGCCTGGCGGTCGGTCTGCTGCCGGCGGCGACGATCGGTCCGCTGCTCGCCCTCGGCGCGCAGGCCGCGCTTTACGGCGGACCGTTTGCGCCGCTGCCCGAATACGAGCTCGCGATCTGGCACGGTTTCAACCTGCCGCTGGCGATGAGCGCGGTCGCGCTCGCCGGCGGGCTGCTGCTGTACTTCGGGCTGCAGAGATTCATCGATCTGCACCGGCTGATCCACTGGCCGCGCGGTGGGCGCGAAGTCTTCGCCTTCGTGCTCGAACGCGCCGTGCGCGCGGCGGGTGCGCTGACCGCGGCGCTCGTCAACGGCAGTCTGCAGCGCTACCTGCTGCTGCTCGTGCTGCTCGCGCTCGCCGCCGGGGCCGGGCCGCCGCTGGCGGCTTGGGTGCACGGTGGATTGCCCGCGCGGCTGCCGGCGATCGAGGGCGCGACGCCGTTCGCATTCGTCGCGGTCTGGGCGATCGGTGTGGCGGCCACGTTCGGCACCGTGTTGGCGCACCGCGCGCGCCTGCTCGCGCTGATCCTGCTCGGCGCGGTCGGGCTGGTGGTGAGCCTCACGTTCGTTTACCTGTCGGCGCCGGATCTGGCGCTGACCCAGTTGCTGGTCGAAGTGGCGACGATCATCCTGATGATGCTTGCGCTGAACTGGCTGCCGCTCGAGGGTGCGCGCGAGCGCAGCCGCGCGCGGCGCCTGCGCGACGCGGCGATCGCGACCGCCGCGGGGCTCGGGGTCGCGGCGATCGTGTGGACCGTCATCGAGCGCCCGGTCGATTCGATCGCGCCGTACTTCCTGCGGCACGCCGCACCGGAAGGCGGCGGCACCAACGTCGTCAACGTGATCCTGGTCGACTTCCGCGGCTTCGACACGCTCGGCGAAATCACCGTGCTCGGCATCGCGGGTCTCGTGATCTACGCGCTGCTGCGCGGCTTCGTGCCGAGCGCCGGCGCGCTGTCGCCCGCGCCGGCGGACGAGCCGGAAGCGGCGCGCCACCCGCTGATGCTCGCGCTCGCCGCGCGGCTGCTGCTGCCGCTCGCGGTTCTGGTCTCCGTGTATCTGTTCCTGCGCGGTCACAACCTTCCGGGCGGCGGCTTCATCGCCGGGCTGGTGCTCGCGATCGCGCTCGTCCTGCAGTTCGTCGCCAACGGGCAGCGCTGGGTCGAGCGGCGCGTGCGCGTGGACTTCCGCGCGTGGACCGCTGCCGGACTGCTGATCGCCGGGCTGACGGGCGTCGCGAGCGGGTTCTTCGGCAGCCCGTTCCTGACCAGCACCTACGACTATCCGGAGCTGCCCCTGATCGGCCGCGTGCCGCTGGCGAGCGCGGCGCTGTTCGATCTCGGCGTGTTTCTCACCGTCGTGGGCGCGACGATGACGGCGCTGCTCGCGATGGCGCGGCTCACGCTGCCGGCGTCTTCGGCGGCGACCGACGGGCAGAGGCGCGAATGAGCCTGCTGCTTGCGCTCGGTGTCGGTGTGCTGGCCGGTGCCGGCGTGTACCTGCTGCTGCGCGCGCGCACCTTCGACACGATCCTCGGGCTGTCGCTGCTGTCCTACGCGGTGAACCTGTTCATCTTCCTGATGGGTCGCATCACGGTCGGTGCGCCGCCGATCGTGCGCAAGGGCGTCGCGCCCACGCTTGCGAACTACGCCGACCCGTTGCCGCAAGCGCTGGTGTTGACCGCGATCGTGATCGGCTTCGGCATGACCGCGCTGCTGCTGGCGATCGCGCTGCGCGCGCGCGCCGAAACGGGGTCGGATCACGTCGACGGCGCCGAAGGCGAGTCCAGAGAAAATGGTGTCTGACCCCAATTTCCTGGGTCATGCGGTCGTGGCGCCGATCGTGCTGCCGCTGCTCGCGGGCGCCGCGCTGGTGCCGATCGAGGAGCGATGGCCGCAGTTCGCATCGGCGCTGTCGCTGGCGGCCGTGCTGGCCCTGCTCGCGCTCGGCGCGGCGCTGGCGGCGCACGCCGACACCGGCGCCGTCGAAGCGTATCTGCTCGGCAACTGGCGCGCGCCGTTCGGCATCGCGCTCGCGCTCGATCGCTTGAGCGCGCTGATGCTCGTGCTGACCGCGCTCGTTGCAGCGGGCGCCGTGATCCACGCGCGCGGCGGCGACGAATCGCGCGGCGCGCACTTCCACGCGCTGCTGCAGTTCCAGTTGATGGGGTTAAACGGCGCCTTCCTGACCGCGGACCTGTTCAATCTCTTCGTGTTCTTCGAAGTGCTGCTGATCGCCTCGTACGGGCTGCTGCTGCACGGCGGCGGGCCGCGCCGGGTCAAGGCCGCGATCCACTACGTCGCGTTCAACCTCGCCGGATCGGCGCTGTTCCTGATCGCGGTGGCGCTGCTGTACGGGCTCACCGGTACGCTGAACATGGCCGACCTCGCCGAGCGTGTGGCGCGGCTTCCGGCCGAAGACGCGGTGTTGCTGAAGACGGCCGCGCTGCTGCTGCTGGTCGTGTTTTCGGTCAAGGCGGCGCTGCTGCCGTTGTACTTCTGGTTGCCCGACACCT
>JBKBSH010000220.1:0-4530 GCA_046291795.1 Burkholderiaceae bacterium
GGCGCCGTCTTCTTGCCGCTGAATACCGGCTACACCCTCGCCGAGATCGAGTATTTCCTGTCGGACGCGGAACCCTCGCTGGTGGTCTGCGACCCGGCAAGGCGCGAGGGCATCGCCGAGGTCGCCGCGCGCTTCACGCTCGACGCGATGCCGGGCAAGCAGATGGCGATCGACGCCGATCTGAACGCCGGCATCATCGACGACAAGGAAGCCAAGCGCCGCCGCGCCGAGATCGCGCAGGAAGCGGACTTCTACGGCGCGATGGACGGCGCGTCGAAGTTCGTCCGCGGCGACGCGATCGCCGGCATCCTGATCCTGTTCATCAACGTCATCGGCGGACTGGCGATCGGCACGCTGCAGCACGATCTTGGGCTGGCGACCGCGGTCAACAACTACGTGCTGCTGTCGATCGGCGACGGGCTGGTCGCGCAGATCCCGGCGCTGGTGATCTCGATCGCGGCGGGCCTGATCGTCTCGCGCGTCGGCAAGGAAGACGCCGACATGGGCGCGCAGATGCTCGGCCAGATGTTCTCCACACCGCGCGTGCTCGGCCTGACCGCGACGATCCTTGCGGTGCTGGGCGTCATTCCCGGCATGCCGTGGTTCGTCTTTCTGCTGCTCGCCGCCGCCTGCGGCTACGCGGCGTGGTGGCTCGCGCAGCGCGCCAGGCAGGTGCAGGCGCAGGCGGTGCAAGCCGCGCCGGCCGAACCGGTGCCTTCGCAGGATGCGTCGTGGGACGACATCGTTCCGGTCGACGTGCTCGGGCTCGAAGTCGGCTACCGGCTGATCCCGCTCGTCGACAAGGACGGCGAGCTGCTCAAGCGCATCAAGGCGATCCGCAAGAAGTTCGCGCAGGACATCGGTTTTTTGCCGCCGCCGGTGCACATCCGCGACAACCTCGAGCTGAAGCCTTCCGCTTACCGCGTGCTGCTCAAGGGTGTCGTGATCGGCGAAGGCGAAGGCTTCAACGGCATGCTGCTCGCGATCAATCCGGGCGGAATCACGCAGACGGTACCCGGCACGCCGACCAAAGATCCGGCGTTCGGCCTGCCGGCGATCTGGATCGAGCCGCGCACGCGCGACGCCGCGCAGGTGCTCGGCTATACGGTCGTCGACTGCGCGACCGTGATCGCCACCCACGTCAACCACCTGCTGCTGTCACACGCGGGCCAGCTGCTCGGCCGCCAGGAAGTGCAGGCGCTGATCGACCACATCGGCAAGTTCGCACCGAAGCTCATCGACGACGTCGTCCCGAAGCTGATCCCGCTGGCCACACTGCAGCGCGTGCTGCAGAACCTGCTCGACGAGGGCGTGCCGATCCGCGACATGCGAACGATCGTCGAGACGCTCGCCGACGCCGCGCAGCGCACGACCGACGCCAACGAACTCACGGCGCAGGTGAGAAGCAGCCTGCGCGCGTCGATCGCGCAGACGCTGTTCGGCACCACGCGCGAGCTCGCGGTGATCGCGCTCGATCCGGAACTGGAAAAGGTGCTGATGCAGTCGATCGGCGCCGGCGGCAACGACGCGCCGGCGATCGAGCCGGGGCTGGTCGACCTGATCCAGCGCGGCGCTGCGCAGGCCGCGCGGCGGCAGGAAGAGATGGGGCTGGCGCCGACGCTGCTCGTGCCCGATCGCCTGCGCGTTCCGCTCGCGCGGCTGCTCAAACGCGCCGCGCCGCGCCTGCGCGTGCTCGGCCATGCCGAGGTGCCCGAGATCAGCACGATCCGCGTCAGCACGGTGCTGGGCGGCGCGGGGTGAGGTTGCGAATGCGGCGAGTCCGTAGGGGAGCGAAATGACCATCAGACGCTATCTGGCAGCCACCGCGCGCGAGGCGATGCGCGACGTGCGGCGCGATCTCGGCGACGAGGCCGTCATCCTTTCGAACAAGCGGGTCGGCCGCCAGGTCGAGATCCTTGCGGCCGCACCCGACGCCGTGGAGGCGCTCGTCGAGCGCGGCGCGGCGCGCTCGGCGGCGGTCCGTGGCGCGGCCCGTGGCGAAGCGGTGCCGCCGGCGGCCGAGTCGTTCCAGGAGTTCATCCGCCGCCAGAGCCAGTCGCGCGTCGCTGCCGCGGCCGCGCCGGGCGCGGCGGCAACCAAGACGATTCAGCGTCCGTCCGCCCCGGCCCGCGGCGTGCAGATGTACAGCGAGGTGGCCGCCGAAATGCCCGACGAGGTCGCCGCCGACGAAGGCGCGTGGGGGGCGACGCCATGGGGCCGTGCCGACGACGATCTGCCGCTGCCGCGCGCCGCAACCAGCGCGACGATCCCGCTGCAACCGCAGTTCGAAGCGCATCTGCCCGCGCCACCGGTGACCGATGCCACGCCGGTGACTGCCGCGCCGGCGGCGAGCGAAGCGCAGCCCGCGCCGGCCGTGTTCCGCCGTCGTCCCGCGCGCAGCGCCCCTGCACAAGTCGTTCCGATGCCTCGCCCGCAGGTGCCGCTCGCTTCTGCTGTTCCGACAGGGACGGTGCAGGCCGCCGTAACGGCGACGCCCGGCGTGCCCACGGCACACGCGCGCGCCGCCGCCGTGGCTGGCGGGATCCCCGCCACTGCGCCGGCGACGACAGGCGCGCAGGCGCCCGCTGCGCCAACGCCCGTCGCACGACCCATGGCCGACCATCGGCCGACAGCGATCTTTCCCGCGCGACCCGCGCCAAGTCCGACCGCAGGCGGCGATGCTCAATGCACCGACGCCCGATCGGCCATCCGCCCCGCGCAATCCGAGCCCGCGCCGGCCGACCCCCGGCTCTTCGCCGAGCTGCAGGCGATGCGCGCGCTGCTGCAGGATCAGCTCGCTTCGCTGTCGTCGAGCGTGGCGGCGGTCGACGCGCAGCACCGCAAGCCGCTGCAGGTGAAGCTGATGACGCGGCTGCTGACGGCGGGCTTTTCGCCGGAGCTGGCGCGCCGTGTGGCGTCGAACGCGCCGGCCGACCTCGTCGGCGAGCAGGCCGAGGTCTGGCTGCACGACGTGCTCGCGCACAACCTGAAGTGCGCCGCCGACACCGACGGCATCGTCGAGCGCGGCGGCGTCTACGCGCTGGTCGGGCCGACCGGTGTGGGCAAGACCACGACGGTGGCCAAACTGGCCGCGCGCCACGCGGTGCGGCACGGCACGTCCACGCTCGGTCTGATCACGCTCGACTCGTATCGGATCGGCGCGCACGAGCAGCTTCGCACCTACGGCCGCATCCTCGGCACGCCGGTGCATCTCGCCCAGGACGGCGCCACCTTGCGCGAGGTGATCGCGTCGATGCACGGCAAGCGGCTCGTTCTGATCGATACCTGCGGCGTCTCGCAGCGCGACGAGCGGCTCGCCGAGCTGATGAGCGCGCTCGCCGCGGCGGACACGCCGGCCCGTCCGGTTGCGCGGGTGCTGTTGCTCAACAGCGCCTCGCATGCCGAGACGGGCGAAGACGTCGCGCGCGCCTGGCGCGCGCACTGGACGGCGGCCGATGGCGCGATCCTGACCAAGCTCGACGAGGCCGCGCGCATCGGCGGCGCGCTCGACGTGCTGCTGCGCTACAAGCTGGCGTTGTTCGGACTGACCAACGGCCAGCGCGTTCCCGAGGACTGGCATCCCGCCAACGCACGGCTGCTGGCGCATCTGAGCCTGAAGCCGGCGTCGCGGGTCTTTGCGTTGGGCGAAGACGAAGCCGCGCTGCTCGCACACGGCGCGGCCGTCGCGCGGAGCACGGCGCATGCTTGAAGCCGTCGCCGTTCGGTCGCCGGGGGGCAGCGGCGCGATCCGCATTCCGCAGGCCGAGCCGCGCGATCAGGCGGCGGGACTGCGCCGGCTGTTCGCCCGGCCATCGCTGCGCGTGTTGCCGGTGCTCGTGCCAGCGCCGCGCTGCCCGCAGCGCAACGCGTGGCTGGCGCGCGTCGCCCGCGCCTTTGCCGCCGCCGGCGAGCGTACGCTCGTGCTCGACGCTTCGCGCTCCCAGCTCGCGACGACCTTCGGGCTGAGGGCACGCTTCGACCTGCTGCACGCGCTGCGCGGCGACTGCGGGGTCGAGCACGCACGGCTGCCGATCGATCGCGGGCTGGCCCTGTTGCCGGCGGCGCGCGCGTTCGACGATGCGGTGCGGCGCAACGCCCACCTGGCCGAGCTGATCGCGGCGCGCGGCTGCCCGGCGCATGGATTCGATCTGGCGATCGCGCTGATCGACGCGCCGCACGTTGCGCTGCTTGCCGACACGCCGGCCGAGATCGCGGTGCCGGTCGCGCCGAACGCGCGCGACGTCGCGGCGGCGCTGGAGGCCGTGCGCAAGTGCGGGCAGCGCGCGGACATCGCGGGATTTCGGTGGCTTTTCCTGGGTATCGACGCAGCGGCAGCCGCTACGCTGGCTCGTCGATTGGCAGCGACCGCGCAGACGTGGACCGCCGCGCCCGTGCGCTTCGGCGCGGCGCTGCACGGCGCGCGCGACGCGGCGCGCGTCGTGCGCGCGGCGGCGGGGTGGAGCGCTGCGAGGGTCGAACTGCCCGAACGAGAGAGGACGTTTTGAAAAGCGACGCCTTCGTGTACAACGC
>JBKBSH010000221.1:0-4527 GCA_046291795.1 Burkholderiaceae bacterium
GTTTGCGCCTTCGGCTGCGTGGCTCGCGCTGTGGCTGCTGCTGTTCTTCGTCGCGTTCAACATTCTCGAGGCGAGCCTGCCTTCGCTGACCTCGCGCGTCGCGCCGCCGTCGCACAAGGGGCTGGCGCTGGGCATTTACAACACGACGCAGTCGATCGGGCTGTTCGCCGGAGGCGCGCTCGGCGGCTGGCTCGCGTCGCGTGCAGGCAGCAGCGGCGTGTTCTACACGTCGGCGGCGCTGCTTGCCGTGTGGTGGCTGGTCGCCGCCGGCATGCGCGAGCCGCCGCGCCGCGCGCACGGCGAGCCCGTTCCGATCGGCGAGGCCGGCGCCGCGCCGCAGCGCCGTCGGGCGGCGGGGGCGCCGAAGGTATGATGGCCTCCTTCCGCTTGCTTGCGAAAAACGGGGAGACGAGTGCATGGCGTCCGTCAACAAGGTCATCCTGATCGGCAACCTCGGGCGCGACCCCGAGACGCGCTACACCGCCGACGGCGCGGCGATCACCAACGTATCGATCGCGACCACGCGCCGTTACAAGGATGCGTCCGGGCAGCAGCAGGAGGAAACCGAATGGCACCGTGTGGCCTTCTTCGGTCGGCTCGCGGAGATCGCCGGCGAGTATCTGCGCAAGGGGCGGTCCGTGTACGTCGAAGGGCGGCTGCGCACGCGCAAGTGGACCGACAAGGACGGCAACGAGAAATACACGACCGAGATCGTCGCGGAGAACATGCAGATGCTCGGCTCGCGCGAGAGCACGGGCGGCGCCGACCGCGGCGCCGACATCGACGCGACGGAGCCGCGCGCGGGCAAGCCGGCGCCGCGCCAGACCCCCGACGCAGCAAAGCCCGCGCCGAACATCGCCGACCTGGACGACGACATTCCGTTCTGAGCGGATCGGTCAGCGATATGAACGCGGCGCGCGGGGCGCCGCCTCGATTGCGTGTGGGCAGATGACGGCGTTGTCCGTTTTGCTCGACGACTGGAAGCACCGAGGCGCCCGCGGGCGCCTTTTTCTTCTGGGCGCGGGCTTCGTCGCGCTGTACGTCGCGGTCGACACGGTCACGTACATCTTTCCGAGCGAACCGTTCGCCGCGACGCCGTGGAACCCGCAGCCCGCGCTGGCGCTCGCTCTGATCGTGCTCGGCGGCGCGGCGTTCGCGCCGGCGGTGCTCGCCGCCGCCGTGCTCGCGGAGACCGTCGTGCGCGAAGCGCCCGGCGGCGGCTTCGGTTTCATCGTCGCGTCGGGCGGCATGGGGCTCGCGTACGTGCTGACGGGTCTGGCGGTGCGCTCGAGGACGCGGTTCGCCGGCGGTGCGCTGACGCTGCGCGATCTGACGTGGTTCGTCGCGTTCGTCGTCGCCGGCGCGGTGTCGTCGTCGATCGTCTACGTCGGCGCCTATCTGCTCGACGGAACGCTGCCGCAGGAGCACGCCACGCGGGTCTTCCTGCGGCTTGCCGTCGGCGACGTGCTCGGACTGGTCGGGGTCACTCCGCTGCTGGTCCACCTGGCGCGGGCGACGCCGTTGCCGGCGGGCGATGCGCAGCGCCGCGCGGCGCTGCGCGACCTGGCCGTCTTCATCCTCGCGCTCGTGCCGACGTTGCTGCTCGTCTTCGCGATCGAACCGTTCGACGAGTTTCGGATGTCATACCTGTTGTTTTTGCCGATGATCGCGTTCGCGCTTCGCCAGGGGGCGGCCGGCGCGGCGCTGGCGGTGCCGCTGGCGCAGCTTGGCGTGATCATTTCCCTGTACGTGCTCGGCGAAAGAGCGGCGACCGCGTTCGAGTTTCAGATGCTGCTGCTCGCGCTGTCGCTGACGACGCTTTACTTCGGCGCGCTTGCCGAGGAGCGCGCGTACGCCGCCGCCCAACTCGCGCAGCGCGAGCAGCAGCTTCGCGAGCAGCAGGCGAGGCTGAATCAGGCGCAGCGCATGGCGGCGGCGGCGGAGCTGGCGGCGTCGCTCGCGCACGAGCTCAACCAGCCGTTGTCAGCGATCGGCACCTACGCCAGCGCGTGCAGGATGCTCGCCGCCGGCGGCGACACGTCTCGCCGCGAGTTGCAGGACGCGCTGACGCAGGTCGTGCGCGAGAGCGCGCGTGCTGGCGAGTTCGTCCGGCACATGCGCGAGTTCTTCCGCACCGGCGCGGCCGATCTGGTGCGCACCGAGCCGGCCGCGCTGATCGACGCCGCGCACGATCAGGTGCGCGACCGGCTCGATCGCCACGGCGTACGCTGGACGAGCCGGATCGAGCCCGGCCTGCCCGCGGTCGTCGTCGATCGCGTCCAGATCGGCGCGGTGCTCGGCAACCTGCTCGCCAACGCGATCGAGGCCGTCGTCACCGTGGATCCGCCGCGCGCGATCGAGGTGCGCGCGCTTCGGTCGGGCGACGGTCAGGTGCGGATCGAGGTCGAAGACAGCGGACCGGGTGTTGCGCTCGAGGTGCGCGACCGCCTGTTCCAGCCGATGGCCACCAGCAAGCCCGGCGGCATGGGGTTGGGTCTGGCGATGGCGCGCACGATCGCGCAGCGGCACGGTGGTAGCCTCTGGTTCGACGCGAGCCGTTCGAAAACCACGTTTTGCCTGGAGTTGCCCGCCGATGACCGCTGACGCCGCCCCGATCGTGGGCAGCCTGGACGGATCGACCGTCTATGTCGTCGAGGACGACAAGGCGGTACGCGATTCGCTGCTGCTGTTGCTGCGGTTGCGCGGCTGCGCGCCGAGCGGCTACGAAAGCGCGGAGGAGTTCCTGCAGCTCGAGGCGCTGCTGCGGCCCGCTTGCGCGCTGGTCGATGTGCGGCTGCCTGGAATGGACGGTCTCGCTCTGCAACAGCGGCTGAAGGAGCGGCACCCCGGGCTGCCCGTGATCGTGATCACGGGCCACGGCGATGTGGCGACCGCGCGCAGCGCGCTGCGCGACGGCGCGGTCGACTTCCTGGAGAAGCCGATCGACGAGCAGGAGTTGCTCGATGCGGTCAGCGTAGCGCTGGCGAGCGACCAGCGCCGCGTGGCAAAGGCGCGCGACCGTGAGGAAATCAGCGCGCGGCTGGCGCGGCTGACCGCGCGCGAGCTCGAGGTTTTCGAGCGCATCACCAACGGCCAGCACAATCGCGAGATCGCCGAGGAGTTCGGGATCAGCCCGCGCACGGTCGAAGTCCACCGCTCGCGCATCATGGAAAAACTGCAGGCGCGGCGCGTGGCCGACCTGTTCCGACTGCGGTTCGAGCTCGATCAGCACAGCCCACCGGTCGAGTAGTCGCGCTGGCCGGCGCGTCGATGCCGACCGCCGCCGATCGCGTTCGAACGGACGACAGCGCGATCGTCGTGCAGGCTTGTACGTACGCTGTTGTGCGAATTTCGCGGCGTTTCTGCCGCCGGTATCGTCCGCCCGTCGTTGCGCAGCCGAGCCGTGTATCGGCGGCCGACCGACCGCGACGCGGACCGATGGCTCTTGCGCGACGGTAACGAGCGACGGCAGCAAGCAAGCGAGGCGAGTTCCCTCGCATTGATGCCCGCGGTGCCGCGAGGCGCCGCGGGCTCTTTTTTTCCTCCTCCATTCGCTACGATCGGACGGCCAAAGAGGACGCGCGCACTCGTTCGCCGATGACCGACTCGAGCTTTCTCCCCGATTGGCCAGCCAACTGGCCCGGCATGCTGTCGCTGGCGCTGCTCGCACTCGCGGCGAGCGTCGCCGGCGAACTGGCCGCGCGCTGGCGCGCACCGCGCCTGGTCGGGTACACGCTGGCTGGCTTCGTCTTCGCGCTGCTCGCGTACGGACTGGCGCAGGTCGACCTGGTCGCGATCGCGCCCGCCGACGCGGAACTGGCGATCGGCATCGCCGCGGCGCTGATCCTGTTCGACCTCGGCCAACGGGTCTCCTGGGGCTGGCTGCAGCGCAACCCCGCGCTGCTCGCCACCAGCATCGCCGAGAGCCTGCTGACCTTCGGCGCGGTGTTCGTCGTGTTGCGCGCGCTCGGCACGGCCGCGCTGCCGGCGGTGATGACCGCGGCGATCGCGATCGCCACGTCACCGGCCGTCGTGCTCGCGATCACGCGCGAAGTGCGCGCACAGGGACAGGTCACCGAACGGTTGCTGCTGCTGACTGCGCTGAACTGCGTGTATGCGGTCGTGCTGTCGACGCTGCTGCTCGCGTGGGTACACGTCGAGTCGCGCGGCGCCCTCGACACCTGGGTGCTGCAACCGCTTTATCTGGTCTTCGGCGCGCTGGCGCTGGCCGCTGCGGCGGCGCGCGCGATGCTCGCGGCGCTGCGCTACGTCGGTCGCGAGCGCGCGAGCCAGATCGCCGTCGTGCTCGCCTTCGTCGCGGTCGTCTTCGCGCTCGCGCAGGTGCTGCGGCTGTCGCCGCTGCTCGCGCTGCTGACCTTCGGTGCCTTTGCACGGGCGTTCGACCGCGAGCGGCGGTTGATGGCGGCCGACCTCGGCCTGCCGGCGGCGCTGGCGCTGCTGATTTTCTTCGCGCTGTCGTTCGCGACCGTCGACTTCGCGCTGCTCGCGCCGGCGTGGCTGCCGGCG
>JBKBSH010000222.1:0-4511 GCA_046291795.1 Burkholderiaceae bacterium
CCTGAACAGCAGGCGGCGAACGAACCGCCGGAACCACCAGTAGACCGTCTGCCAGGGTGGGAAATCGTTCGGCAGCATCCGCCAGCCGCCACCGGTCCGGGCGAGATAGCGCAGCGCGTCGAGCACCTCGCGCGTGGCCAGTGCGCGGTCGATCGTGACCACGCCGTCCTGCGAGCCGTGCGCCAGAAAGACCGGCACGTCGGCGTTCGCTTCGCTGCGCTCGGCGGCGGTCGCCGCCGCCAGCCGCTTCGCCCGCGATTCGCGCGTCATCGCTCAGACCCAGTCGAAGATCTCGGAGTGAACGCGCGCGGCGGGAACGCCGAGCGCGGCCAGCGCCCGCTCGACGCGCTTGGTCATCGGGACCGGACCGCACAGGAAGTAGTCGAACCGGTGCCGCGTGACCGGCAGATGGCGCATCAGCACGGCTTCGGTGACGAACCCGCGTTCGCCGGTCCACTGCGCCGGCGGCTCGAGCAGCACGTGCACCACCTCGAGATTCAACCGCTGCGCGAGCGCATCGAGCTCTTCGCGGAAAGCGATCCGATCCCATGCGCGGTTGCCGTAGAACAGCACGAGCGGTCGCCGGTCGCCGCGGTCGGCGAGCGTTCGCAGCATCGACATGATCGGCGCGATGCCCACGCCGCCGGCGACGAACGCGTAACCGTACGCGTCGGGATGCTCGTCGATCCCGAAAGTGCCGTACGGCGCATCGAGCCAGGCGGTTTCGCCCGGCTGCGTGTCCTTGATCGTCGATGTGAAGTCGCCCAGCGCCTTGATCGACAGCTCGATGCGGCGCGGGCGCTCGGCGCTCGAGGCGATCGAGAACGGGTGCTCGCGCATCGCGAACGGCGATGCGCGCAGTGTCAGCCACGCGAACTGCCCGGGCGCGAAACGAAGCCCTTCGGCGGCGTGCGCGGGTTCGAGCGCGAGCGTCCACACGCGGCCGCGTTCGGCGCGCACCTCGGCGACCTTCCACGGCCGCCGCGCCACCCGCCATGGCCGCGCCACGCGCACGTACGCGATCAACAGCACCCAGAACGCGCCGTACGCCGCCCACAGCGCCTGCTTCCACGCGGTGTCGAGAAAGCGGCCCGCTCCGAGCAGATGCGACAGCGCGGCGGCGAACGCCGTGGTTGCGAGCAGCGCGTGCGCGATTCGCCAGCGGTCGTAGTCGATACGCAGCGCGCGCCGCGCGAGCGACGACACGACCACGAGCGCGAACAGCGCGAGCGCCACGCGGCCGGCGCTCATGTATACGGGCGCGACGCGCGGGTCGGCGGCACCGAGCGCGGCCGGATTGGCGACGCGCAGGATCGCGTAGTGACCGAGCACGACGGCGAGCGCGGCCACCGCGAGATAGCGGTGGAAGTAGTAGACGATGTCGATGCCGAACGGTGCGGTCGCGCGCTTGAAGCGCGCGGTCAGCGCGAACTGCACGCCGAACATCGCGAGCCCCGCGTAGCCGAGTGCGATCGCGAAGTCCCACACGAAGCCGCGTCCGGCGGCGGGGCCGGGCAGCAGCGCGAACAGCGGCACCGTGACCGCGGCGAGATACACGGCGAGCCATACGACTGCGTCGCGCGTCGTGTGCGGACCGCGATGGGGGTGCTGGGCGGAGGTGCTCATCGGCGTCGTCGGCGCGCGCGAGATGGCGGCGTTCCGGCCTCAAGTCGGCAGCCCGCGTTCCCGCCGCGACGGGACGGTCACGACCGGCCGCTCGTGTGCGGGTTTTCAGCGCGGCAAACCCCAGCGTCACGCGCGTGCAGTCGCGGCGCCATCGCGGACGAGCAGCACGTCGCACGGGGCGGTCTGCACGACGTGCGCGCTGACGCTGCCCAGGAAGGCCGCTTCGATCTCGGACTTGCCGTGCGCGGCGATCGCGACCAGGTCGACGGCCAGCTCGACGATCCATTCGTCGATGCGCATCGGCGCGTAACCGTGCCGCACGTGCACCGTGACGCTCCCGGCCGCGAAGCCGGCGGCAAGCTCCGCCAGCCGCGCCGCCAGCGCCGCCTGCGCCGCGGCCCGGTAAGTCTGGACGGTCGCATCGTTGACGCCGGCGTAACGCATCAGCCCGTCATAGGGCAGTTCGAACGCGTGAACGAGGTGCAAGTGCGCAGCGGGCAGCAGCGCGCGCGCGACTTCGGCCGCCTGCGCCGCCGGCGCCGAGAAATCCGTCGGCAGCAGCACGGTGCGATAGTCGAACGGCGGCGGGCGCTTGACGACGAGCAGCGGGCACGGCGCCATGCGCAACAGCTTCAGCGCCGTCGAGCCCATCATCAGATCGCGCACCGGATGCTCGCCGTGCGCGCCGATGACGAGCAGATCGGCGCCGAGCTCGCGCGCGGCGGCGGCGATCTGCGCCGCCGGCCGTCCGTAGCGCACGTCGGCGGTGCAGCCCGGCTTCGCTTCGACGGCGCAGTCTTCGGCGACGCGCGTGAGCTGCCGCAGCGCATCGGCGCGGGCCTGCTCGGGTTCGACCGACCCGAGACCGGCGAGGTCGGCGAGCCATTGTCCGGCGTCGTCCCACAGCGAAGAAGGAACGACGTGCACGACCGCGAGCCGCGCGCCGTGCTGCCGGGCCACGAGTGCGGCGCGGCGCACCGCCGCGCTGCCGGCCGGCGAAAAGTCCGTCGCGCAGACGATCTGCCGGGGCGGCAGTTGCATGCGCGCAGTCCGCCCTCGGCTACTCGCCTGCCGCCTCGCGCGGGCGCCTGGCGTCGAGCAGGGGGCTGAGCAGGTCGAGCGGCAGCGGGAACACGATCGTCGAACCGCGGTCGCCCGCGACCTGCGTCATCGTCTGCAGGTAGCGAAGCTGCATCGCCTCGGGTTTGCGCGCGAGCATCTGCGCCGCTTCGAGCAGCGCCGCCGCGGCCTGCTTCTCGCCGTCGGCGTGGATGATCTTGGCGCGCCGCTCGCGTTCGGCTTCGGCCTGGCGCGCGATCGCGCGCACCATCGATTCGTTCAGGTCGACGTGCTTGATCTCGACGTTGGTGACCTTCACCCCCCACGCGTCGGTGGCGGCGTCGAGGATCTTCTGGATGTCCAGGTTCAGACGCTCGCGTTCGGCGAGCATCTCGTCGAGTTCGTGCTTGCCGAGCACCGCGCGCAGCGTGGTCTGCGCGAGCTGGCTGGTCGCGACCAGGAAGTTCTCGACGTTGATGATCGCGCGCTGCGGATCGACGACGCGGAAGTAGATCACCGCGTTGACCTTGACCGACACGTTGTCGCGCGAGATCACGTCCTGCGCCGGAACGTCCATCGTGACGATTCGCAGGTCGACGCGCACCATCTGCATGAGGCCGGGCACGATGATCACCAGACCCGGTCCCTTGACCTTCCAGAAGCGTCCGAGCAGAAAGACGACCGCGCGCTCGTACTCGCGCAGGATGCGGATCGACGCGACGACGAGCGCGATCAGCAGGAACAGCAGCGAACCGAAACCGATCTGCAGGTCGAAGAACATCTTGATTCTCCCGTTCAGTTTTCCCTGGTCGCGACGAGCGTCAGGCCATCGACCGCGGTCACGCGCACGCGGTCGCCTGGCGCAAGCGGCGCGTCGGCTCTGACGCGCCAGCGTTCGCCCTGCACTTCGGCCCACGCACCGTCGGCGTCGACCGCGACGACCCGGCCCGTGACGCCCACCATGCTCTCGCGGCCGCTGACCACCGGCCGCTTGCGCGCGCGCAGCGCGAAGCCGCCGACCGCGAAGATCAGCAGCGCGCTGGCCACCGCGACGGTCACGACGGCGACGGTCGGTATCCCGAACCCGGGCACGTCCGTGTCGATCAGCATCAGGCCGCCGACGATGAACGCGATGATCCCGCCGACGCCGATCACGCCGAAGCTCGGCATGAACACCTCGGCGATCATCAGTGCGGCGCCCAGCAGCAGCAGCGCCACGCCGGCCCAGTTGACCGGCAGCAGATGGAACGCGTACAGCGCGAGCAGCAACGCGATCGCGCCGGCAACGCCCGGCACGCCGAAGCCCGGGCTCGTGAACTCGACGAACAGTCCGTAGACGCCGATCATCATCAGCACGAGCGCGACCGTCGGGTTCGACAGCACGCCGAGCAGTTGCGTGCGCCAGTCGGGGCTGAGCGTCTCGACGCGCGCGCCCGCGAGCTCCAGCGTCGCCTTGGCGTTGACCAGCGTCACGGTGCGCCCGTCGATCTTCTTCAGCAGATCGCGCACGTCGGTCGCGATCACGTCGATCACTCCGGCGGCGAGCGCATCCTCGGCCGGCAGGCTGCGCGCCTCGCGCACCGACCGTTCGGCGAAGTCCGCGTTGCGCCCGCGCAGTTGCGCGAGGCTGCGGATGTACGCGGCGGCGTCGTTGACCGCCTTTTCGGTCATCGCGTCGCGCGGTCCGCCGGCCGGCATCTTCGACGCCTCTTTGCCCGTCTTCTTCGAGTTGTCGGCCTTGTCCGGCTTGTCGTCCGACGAATCGCGCGGCTTGTCCTCGGGCGACTTCGGCGGCTGCGAGCCGGGCATGCCGATCGCCACCGGGG
>JBKBSH010000223.1:0-4501 GCA_046291795.1 Burkholderiaceae bacterium
CCCCGTTCACCCCGACGTCTTCGCCGAACACGACCACGTTCGGGTCGTCAGCGAGCGCCCGCGCCAGCGCCAGGTTGATCGCTTCAACGAGCGTGATCGCCGCCATGGCCTGTCTCCAGCGCCTGCAATTGCCACGCGTACGCGCGCGGCCACTCGGCGTAGACGTTCGCGAAGATCTGCGCCGGCTGCGGCGGCGGCGTGTCCAGATACGCCTGCACCGCCTGCTGCACGCGTTCGGCCACTTCGACGCGCAGCCTTTCTTCCTGCGCGCGGTCCCACACGCCCTGCGCGACGAGCCAGTCGCGCAGCCGCACGATCGGCTCGCGCTTCCACATCTCGGCCAGTTCCTCGGCGCTACGGTAACGCGATGCGTCGTCGGCGGTCGTGTGGTCGCTCAACCGGTAGGTGATCGCTTCCAGCAGCGACGGGCCGTCGCCGCCACGCGCGCGCGCCAGCGCGCGGCCGACGACGTCGCGCACTGCGATCGCGTCGTTGCCGTCGAACTGCTCGCAGTGGATGCCGGCGGCGACGCCTTTTTGCGCCAGCGTCGCCGCGGCGGTCTGCGCCTTGCGCGGCACCGAAATCGCCCACTGGTTGTTGACGATCAGCACCACGAGCGGAAGCTTCCACACGCCGGCGGCGTTGATCGCTTCGTAGAAGTCGCCCTTCGAGGTCGCGCCGTCTCCGCACAAGGCGAGCGCGGCGCGCCGCTCGCCGCGCAGCTTGATCGCGTACGCCGCGCCGACCGCGTGCGGCAACTGCAGCGCGATCGGCACGCAGAACGGAAAGTCGCGCGGCGACTCCGGAAACTCGTTGCCGCGCTCGTCGCCGCCCCAGTACAGCAGCACGCGGTGCGGCGAGACACCGCGCAGCAACAGGATGCCGCTTTCGCGATAGCTGGGCAGCACGACGTCGTCGCGCTGCAGGACGCCGCCGACGCCGGCGTCGATCGCTTCTTTGCCGAGCGTGGACGCGTAGGTGCCGATCTGCCCGGTACGCTGCATCGCGATCGCTTTCGCGTCCAGCGCGCGCATCAGCACCATCGCGCGGTAGTCGTCGATCATCCCGCGCGCGTCGCGGGCGAACGCCGGCAGCGGGCGCACGACTTGGCCTGCGTGATCGACGTACTGTGTGTATTCGATCTCGAAACGGGCGACGACGGTCATCGGTGCCCTCCGTTCGCCGACGCCTCGTGAGCGCGGCGATTTCGAAAACATTTTGCCCCGCATGACGGCGGATGGAAAGCTCGCACCGCAGCATCGACGCTGCGGTATGGCAACGGACGCAGGAATCGCTAGAAGCGCGAACCGGGCTGCCGCAGGAATTCGATCTCCTCGGGCGTCGATGCGCGCCCCAGGATCGCATTGCGGTGAGGAAAGCGCCCGAATCGGGCGATGACGTCGTAGTGTTTCTGCGCCCAGGCGAGCGGCTCGGCCAACCCGTCCTGCGCCAGCGCCGCGAACAGCCGCAGCGATTCGCGCTGCGCGTCGAGCGACTCGGCATGCTCGAACGGCAGGTAGGCGAACCAGCGCTCGATCGGCGCCAGCGAGCGATCCTCGCCGCGTTCGACCAGGGCGCTCGCCAGCGCCAGCGCCTTGCCGTCGCCGGCGAAGGCGCGCGGCGTATCGCGAAAGACGTTGCGCGTGAACTGGTCGAGCAGAAGGATCAACGCGAGCGCGCCGCGCGGCGAATCGTCCCAGCGGTCGCGCTGCCCCGCCAGCGCCGCTTCGACGTCGGCGCCGAAGCGGGCGCGGATCGACGCGTCGGTCGCCTCCGATTTGCGGAACCAGAAGTCGCGCGCCGTGCCGTGTCCGGCAGCGCCCGGCGCACCGAACCAGAAGTCGAGGACGTCCCGCGGTGTCGTCATCGGCGCGGCGGCAGCGGCGGGCGCGCAAGCGTCGGCCGCGCGCCGAAGACCGGGCGCTGCGCGTTCGCGGCCAGCTGCAACGCGACTTCGAGCGCTTTCTCCAACTGGCGGTCGCGGCCGGCGACGGCATCCTGCGGCGCGTTGTCGACGTCGATGTCGGGATCGGTGCCGTGGTTCTCCACGCTCCAACCGACGTCTTGGAACCAGAACGAGAACTCGGGCTGCGTCGTCTCGGTGCCGTCGGCGAGCGGGTGGCGCGGCCAGATGCCGATCACCCCGCCCCAGGTGCGCTTGCCGATCAGCGGGCCGATTTTCATCAGCTTGAAGCAGTGGGAAAAGATGTCGCCGTCCGATCCCGCGTGTTCGTTGGTCAGGGCGACCACGCTGCCCGCGGGCGACTCGATCGGATACGGCGTCGGCTGGCCCCAGCGCTGCAGGTCGTAGCCGATGCGCTTGCGCGCCACTTTCTCGAGCAGCAGTTGCGACACGTGCCCGCCGCGGTTGTAGCGGACGTCGACGATCAGCGCGTCGCGATCGCACTCGGCGCCGAAGTAGCGGTGAAACTCCGCGAATCCCGCCGACTGCATGTCCGGCAGATGCAGATAGCCGACGCGCCCGCCGGAGCGTTCGTGCACCCACGCGCGGTTGCGTTCGACCCACGCGCGATAGCGCGCAGGCACCTCGTCGGCGAGCAGCTTGACCAGCACCGTGCGCCGGCCCTGCGCCGACTCGAGCGTCAGCTCCGCTTTCATTCCGGCCTGATTGACCAGCAGCGCTTGCGGCGGCGTTTCGCGCGTGACCGCCACGCCGTTGACGGCGACGACGCGCTCGCCCGGCTGCGCCAGCACGCCGACGGCGTTCAGCGGCGAATCGGCGTTCGCCTCCCATGGATCGCCGCACACGATCTGCGCGATCTCGTAGCCGGCTCCGTCGGCGGTCGGCCGCAGATCGGCGGCGAGAAAGCCGAGCGCGACCTGCGGCGGCTTGCGGTGATCGCCGCCCGATTCGTACGCATGCGATGTGCCGAGTTCGCCCTGCATCTCCCAGATCAGGTCCGAAAGCTCCGCCCGCGTCGCCACGCGGGCGAGCAGCGGTTCGTACAGCCTGTACACGGCGGGCCAATCCACGCCCGACATGTCCTCGACCCAGAACTGGTCGCGCTGCAGCCGCCACACCTCGCGCAGCATCTGCCGCCACTCGGCGCGCGGCTCGACCTCCACCCGCACGCGCGAGAGGTCGATGAAGCCGGTGGCGCGCGAGTATTCGTCCTCGCGCGGCGGCTTGCCGTCGTCGGCCTTCTTCGTCGCATCGAGCGCGCGCAGACGCTTGCCGTCGCGCACGACGAGCGTGGCGCAATCGGCGGCCAGTTCGAAGCGGTCGGCGCGCTCGGCGAGCGTTTCGGTCTTCATCGTTTCGAAGTCGAACGCTTCGACCCGCCCCGGCGTGTCTTTGTGACCGCCGCGACCGTGCGCGCCGGCGATCGGGAACACGGTCCACAAAGCGCGCCCGCTCGCGCCGGCGATCTGCCCGTAGCGCCCTTCGGGCACCGGAAAAGCGGCGACGCGGCGCGCGATCCCGTCCAGATCGACGCGCAGCTCGATTGGCGCTTCGGCTTTCGGGCGCGACGGTTCGCCGCGCTTCATCCCTTTCGGTTCGGGCTCGAACGGCGGCGGCGCGTCGGCCCGCAGCGCCACGAGATACGGCCGCGCCGCGCGCGGAAAGCTCAGCTCGAACTGCACCGCGTCGTACACCGGGTCGAACGTGCGCACGGAAAGGAAGTACAGATACTTTCCGTCCGGGTCGAACGCCGGCGACCAGTCGCGAAACTCCGGATGCGTGACCAGCGTCGTGCGCAGGCTCGCCACTTCCGCCAGCTTGATCGCGCAATGGCGCAAGCCGGTCCAGAACGGGTACGCGAGCCATTGGCCGTCGGGCGACCACGCCAGCTCCTCGGTACGGCCTGCGTCCGAGCGGTCGAGCAGCTTCAGATCGCCGGAATCGAGATCGCCGATCAGCACCTCGTTGCGATGATTGGACAGTGCGATGCGGCGTCCGCGCGGCGCGGCGGCCAACGCGATCACGCGCCCGATGTCCCACGGCAGCGTGCGGCTCCCGTCGCCCTCGAACACTTCGATGCGCTCCTCGCCGCCGGCGTCGCTGACGGCCACGAGGGTCGCGCCGTCGCCGAGCCATTGGCCGAGCCGGTAGCGGCCGACCTCTGCAGCGCCGTGCCTGCGCACCGCGCCTTCCCACAGCGCGAACGAAAACAGCTTGCCGCGCGTCTCAATCGCCAAGCTGTGTCCGGCCGGATGCACCTTGAAACCGGCCAGGAAGTCGGCGGCGGCGACAAAGCGGCGCGCCGCCTGCGTGCGGTGCGCGGGAACGTCGATGTCGAGGCGCTCGCTGCGATCGGTGGCGGGATCGAACAGCCAGATCGCTGCGCCGCACTGGTACACGATGCGGCGGCCGTCGCTCGCCGCGTGGCGCGCGTAGAAGTCGTCGTGATCGGTGTGGCGGCGCACGTCGGCACCGTCCGGCAGGCACGAATACAGGTTGCCGACGCCTTCGGCGTCGGACAGGAAATAGATGCGGTCGCCGAGCCACATCGGGCTGGTCAGATTGCCGGCGAGATCG
>JBKBSH010000224.1:0-4488 GCA_046291795.1 Burkholderiaceae bacterium
GAGATGACCGAAAGCGCCGACCCCGAGGCATTCCGCGCGCGCCTGTGGGCGATGGTCACGCGGCGCATCGGCGCGCCGTTGACGCTGCCGCAGTTCGATCGGCTGCGTGCGCTGCTTTTTCCGGAGGTGCGCATCCGCCAGATCGCCCTGCCTGTCGACGAGCCGCCGGAGAACACGGCCGCCGATCGCGTGCTCGCGGTGATGGACCTGCACCAGGAGCAGCTCGCGCGCAGCGTGGGCGACGGGCACCGCATCGTGCGTGGCGTGGCGGGCTCGGGCAAGACGCTGATCCTGGCCTTTCGCGCCGAGCACCTCGCGCGCGCGGCAACCAAACCTGTGCTCGTGCTGTGCTACGCCAACGGCATCGCCGGCCGGCTGGAGGCGGCGATGCAGGAACGCGGCGTCGATGACCGCGTGCAGGTCTGCACCTTCCACGCATGGTGCTTCCGCATGCTGCGCACCTACGGCATCCCGGCGCCGAGCGAGCAGGAGATCCCGGAGTACGAGGCGCGGCTCGCGGAGAGCGTGCGGCGCGTGACAGAGGCCGTGGACAAGGGCCAGATCCCCGGTGGTCAGTACGAAGCGGTGCTGATCGACGAGGCGCACGACTTCGAACCGCAATGGCTGGCACTGGCCGCGAAGATCGTCGACCCGGACAAGCGCTCGCTGCTGATCGTCTACGACGACGCGCAGGCGATCTACAAGGGCCGCAAGCGCCCCGTGTGGAGTCATCTCGGCATCGACGCGCGCGGCAAGACGACCGTGCTGAAGATCAACTACCGCAACACGTCGCAGATCCTGTCGTTCGCGAAGCGCTTTGCAGCCGATGTGCTCGGTGCGCCCGGCGTGCAGGCTGACGACGAGGCGGCAATCCTGCTGCCGGAGGACGCGGGCCGGCAGGGCCTGGAGCCCGAGGTGCGCAAGTGCGTCGATTACGACGGCGAGGCGCATGCGATCGCCGAATGGCTGCAGGGCCGGCACCGGGCCGGCTACACGTGGCCGCAGATGGCGGTGCTGTATCCGGAGCATCACATCGGCGATCGCGTGGCCGCGGCGTGTGCGCGGCTGGGCATTCCGGTGGACATTGCGAAGGTCAATCGCAACCGCATCACGGTGAGCACGCCGGCCGTGCGGCTGATGACGATGCACACCGCCAAGGGGCTGGAGTTTCCCTGCGTCGCGGTGGCCGGACTCGGCGCCCTCGGCCGGCATGGCACCGCGCTCGACGACGACGTGCGCCTGGCCTACGTGGCGATCACGCGCGCCACGCACGAGGCGTTTCTCACCTACTCGCGCGTCTCGCCGCTGGTCGAGCGGCTGGTCGCCTGAGACGGGCCCGCCAATGCCGAGGCGTGCGAGCCGGAGTCGCGCACGGTCGTTGCCTGCGCACCCGCCTCGTCTTTCTCGTCCGGGGCTGATTCGGCTCCACGGCGGCCGCCGCGTTCAGTACCCCATCCGCAGCGACGTGTCGTCCTCGTCTTCGATGTCGAGCCGTGCCGACGGCGGCAGCCTGGCGATGATCTCCTCGACCATGCGCACGTGCGCGGCCTCTTCGTCGCGCAGTTCCTCGAACAGCGCCCTGACGTCGGGTCGCGTCACCTTGCGCAGCGCGCGGTCGTAGAAGTCGAAGGCCTTTTTCTCGGCGCGCAGGGCGACCTGGCAGGCCTTGTATTCGGACACGTTCCGGTACGTCGAGCCGACGTCGGGCGCCTCGACGTCGAAGATGTCGTCCAGCTTCACGCGCGGCGGCGCGTCGCCGAACAGCGCGGCCCGGCGCCCGGCAAGATCGTCGGCGTGCTTTTTCTCGTTGGCGACCATCGACCGGAAGAACGCGCCGGCGTCGGTCGAGCTGCCGATCTGCTCGACGAACAAGCCGTAGCGCTCGTACGCCTCGACCTCGATCGGCGTGGCGAGGTCGAGCGTGTCCATCAGGGTGAGTCCGGCGAGGGCGACTCGCGTGGGCATGGGTCCTCCGGTTTGCGCGCGCCCGGTCGGGCGCCGCGCCTCGATGCGCGAATCTGCACCGTAGCACCGGCCCCCGCGCACAAGCATTGACCGGACGCAATACCGTACGCCAATGCGGCGGCCAGACCGGCCGCGCATCCCGATCCGCGTGGCTTTATCCTGCGGGGGTTCACATGTCGCAGGATGTCGATGCTTCGCTACGAAACGATTCCCGTCACGCCCTTCGCGCAGAACTGCTCGCTCGTCTGGTGCGACCGAACGCACGAGGCGGCGGTCGTCGACCCCGGCGGCGAACTGGAGCGCATCACGGCCGCCGCGCAGCGGCACGGCGTGCGCATCGGGCAGATCCTGCTCACGCACGCGCACATCGATCACGCGGGCGGCACCGGCGCGCTGGCGCGCGCGCTCGGCGTGCCGATCGTCGGTCCGCATCCCGGCGACCAGTTCTGGATCGACGGCCTGCCGCAGCAGGCGCGCATGTTCGGATTTCTGCCGGCCGAGCCGTTCGAGCCGACGCGCTGGCTCGCCGACGGCGACACCGTGCGGGTCGGCGACGTGACGTTCGCGGTGCGCCACACGCCGGGGCACACGCCGGGGCACGTGGTGTTCCATGACCCGGAGAGCAAGCGCGCGTTCGTCGGCGACGTGCTGTTCGCCGGCAGCATCGGCCGCACGGACTTTCCCGGCGGCGACTACGACACGCTGATCGCCAGCATCACGCAGCGGCTGTGGCCGATGGGCGACGACACCGTCTTCATCCCGGGCCACGGCCCGGAAAGCACCTTCGGCCGCGAAAGGCGAACCAATCCGTACGTGGGCGGGACGTGACGGGCGGTGCAAAGCGTTCCATGCTCAGGCCCGTTCGCATCGCATGAACGAGCGCGCGAGCGAACCGGACGTGCGGCGCCATCGAGATCGGCATCCACGGCGCGCGAGCCGGCGCGTCGCTTCGCATCGCCCGACGGAAGTGGCGTGCGCGACCCGGCTACTTCGGATCCAGCGTCTGCCCGCGGCACGCCGCCCACAGCGCGAGGTCGTAGCCGATCTTCAGCAGCCCGCACGCGATCAGCGGCGCACTGAACCAGCCGGCGGCGAACAGCGCGCCGCTGATCGATGGGCTCAATGCGGAGGCGAGGCTGCGCGGCACCGCGGTGACGCTCGCCGCGGCGGCGCGCTCGGGCGGCGTGACCACGCTCATCACGTACGCGGTGCGCGTCGGCACGTCCATCTGCGACAGCGCGCTGCGCATGGACAGCAGCGCGAGCGCCAGCGGCAGGCTCGGTGCGAGCGCAGCGGCGACGAGGCACACGTTCGCGGGCAGATGCGTGAGAACCATCGTGTTCAGCAGCCCGATGCGGCGCGCGACCCAGGGTGCCGCGAGTTGCGAGGCCGCCGTCAGCAGCCCGGCCCAGAAGAAGAACGCGCCCGCACCCGCGAGCGAAAGATCGAAACGCTGCATCAGCCACAGCGCGAGCAGGCTGTTGACGATCAGCCCGCCGGCGAACGAATCGACCGAAAACAGCAGCGCGAGCTTGACGACGATTCCGCGCGACGCGCCGAGCGGCGACTTGACTGCGCCGCTTTCGACGTGCGGCTCGGGCAGCCGCCGGTACAGCCGCAGGAGCGCGAACCCGACCGCGGCATACGCGACGAACATCAGCCGCATCGAGTCGAGCAGATCGATGTTGGCGGCCCGCGCGATCCAGGCGGGCGCCGCGGCCGCGAGCGCGCCGAACGCCGCCGCCAGCGATGCGAGCAGGCTGTAGCGGGCGAACAGCGCGACGCGCGCATCGCCGCTCGCGGCATTGGCCAGTTGCGCGTGTTCGAGCGGCAGAAAGACGCTGACGTCGCCCGAGCTGGGGTTCAGCGTGCCGACGAACGCCACCACCAGCAGCGGCCAGAATTGCGAGACGCTCGCGAACGCGAGGCCCGTTGCGATCATCAGCACCGCTGCGCCGGCGAGCAGCGCGCGCTGCGCGAAGCGATGGCCCCACGCGCCGACCGCGAGCGTCGCGAGCGCGGAGCCCAGCAGCGTGGCGGTCGCGAGCACGCCGACCGCCTGCGCGTCGAGCCCGAGCGCCAGCAGATACGCGGGCAGCAGCACCGCGACGTAGCCGTCGACGAACGCGCGCAGCGCGCGCCCCGCGACGAGCACGCGCGCCGAGGGCGCCGCGCCGCGCGGGGCAAGGATCGAGGCCAGGAGGTCGGTCACGCGGACGCAGTGTGCACGAGCCGGCAGTGCATGCCGACGCGCCGGGTCGGGCGTCGGGTCGATTGCCGATGCGCGCACTGTGGGCTGCGGCTTTCGCGCGTGCAGATCGGCACGGTCTACGGCTCGCTGACGACCGCGATCGCGGTGCTGCTGAGCCTCGAACTCGCCGCCACGCCGCTGCTGCTCGGCGCACAGGTGATCGCCGAGTACGAGCGGCTGGGCTCGCCGCGCGCGAACGCCGAGCCCGAGCCGATGCGGCTCGGCGCGGACTGAACGTGCGCGTGTAGCCTCGTTCGATGCCGAAGCGAAGC
>JBKBSH010000225.1:0-4473 GCA_046291795.1 Burkholderiaceae bacterium
TCGTCACGAACGCGCCGTTGCTCGCGGCGACACCGCTCACCGACAGCGTGCCGCCGCCTGCGTTGCCGACGGTCACGGTCTGCGCCGCGCTGGTCGTGCCGGCCTGCTGGTTGCCGAAGGCGATCGAAGTGCGCGACAGCGCGATCGCCGGCGTGTCGTCGACGCCGGAGCCGGTCAGCGTCAGGGTCACGTTGCCGCCGGAGTTGTTCGATGCGATCGTCAGGCTGGCGCTGCGCGCGCCGATGGCCGAAGGAGCGAAGGTATAAGCGATCGTGCAGTTCGCGCCCGCGGCGACGGTGCCGCCGGCCGCGCAGGTGCCGCCGCGCGAGAAGTCGCCCGGGTTCGATCCGCCCGCGGTCAACGCGGTGATGTTGAGCGCCGCGCTGCCCGTGTTGCTCAACGTGACCGTCTGCGCCGCGCTCGTGCTGCCCACCGGCACCGTCGCGAACGACAACGACGAAGCCGACAGCGAAATCGTCGGCGTGGCCGCGCCCGCGGAGCCCGACAGCGCCACCGTAGTCGTCCCGCCCGATGCGTTGTGGGCGATCGTCACCGCGGCGCTCTTGGTGCCGCTCGACGTCGGCGCGAACACGACATCGACGCGGCAGTTTCCGCCCGCCGCAACGCTGCCGCCGGCGGTGCAGGTCGACGTGCCGGCGATGCGGAACTCCGATGCGTTCGCGCCGCTCGTCGCGATCGACGTCAGAGCGAGTGAAGCCGCACCGCCGTTGGTCACCGTGAAGGACATCGGCGCGCTCGTCGAGCCCGCCAGCGTGTACGAGAACGTCAGCGACTGGGGCGACACCGCGATCGACGGACCGTTCGCAGCGGCCGGGTTGGCGATGTACGCGGCGATGTCGGCGGCGTCGGTCGAAGTGACGAAGCCCTGCAGGACCCCCATCCCGCCGGTGTTCTTGTTGATCGCGTTGAGCGTGGTTGCCGGATTCGTGCCGTTGTTGATCTTGTTCTTGCGGACCGTAGGAAACCCGTCGTGGCAGTTGCTGCTGCCGCAGGTGATCGGCCAACCGGTCGGCACCGGCGGACCGTACAGCATCTTGCCGCGAACGGCGTTCTGCGCGTGCGCGGCCGGGCCGTATACCGCCCCCGCGAGCAGCAGCATCCCGACGCCCGCGGCGAGCGCGCGGCGCGCCGTGGCGGCGATGATCGAATCGAACGATTCCATGGCGTCTTGTCCCTGAGCGTTCGGCGCCGCGGTGTTCGTTTGCGGCAGTGCGGTCGGCGACGACCCATCGTGTCCCAAAGCGGGGAAGTGCGGGATCGGACTCCATCCCCCTTCCCGGCTAGCACGAACCGATTCGACCGTTTGAGTGAATGAACGTCGAGCCGCGCTCTGGCATGGTTCGCGGATCCACCGTTCGGCGCAGCGGACGCGGCGCGCGCCCGCACCGACGGCATGCCGGGAGAGCGCAAGAGATGCAACCACTTCAATGGCGGGCCTGCGCCCTGTCGGCGCTGGCGCTTGTGCTGCCGCTCGCGGCGATCGCGGCGGACGACGACTTCCTGGATCCCGAAAAGGCCTTCGAGTTTTCGGCGCGCGTCGTCGACGCACGAACGATCGAGGCGCGCTGGAAGATCGCCGACGGCTACTTCATGTACCGCGAGAAGGTTTCGTTCGCGGCCGACAACGGTGTCGCGCTCGGCGCGCCCGAGCTGCCGCGCGGCAAGGTCAAGTTCGATTCGAACTTCAACAAGGAGGTCGAGACGCATCGCGACGCGCTCATCGTCCGCATCCCGGTCGCCGGCGGCGGCGGCGAATTCACGCTGACCGCGACGAGCCAGGGCTGCGCCGATCGCGGGCTTTGCTATCCGCCGCAGGCGCAGACCGCCCGGCTCGTGCTCGCCGCGGCGACCGCGGCCGCGCCGCCGCCGCAGACCGACGAAGGCCGACGCGAAGCGGCGCTGAAGTCGGGGTCGCTCGCGACCGTGATGCCGCTGTTCCTGCTGCTCGGCCTTCTGCTCGCATTCACGCCGTGCGTGCTGCCGATGGTGCCGATCCTGTCGTCGATCATCGTCGGCCAGAGCGCGCGGGACGCGCCGATGGGCAAGGCACGCGGATTCTCGCTCGCGGCAGCGTATTCGCTCGGCATGGCGATCGTCTACACCGCGCTGGGTGTCGCCGCGGGGCTGGCCGGCGAAGGACTCGCGGCCGCGCTGCAGACGCCGGCGGTGCTCGCGACCTTCGCCGCCTTGCTGGTGCTGCTGGCGCTGTCGATGTTCGGCTTCTACGAGCTGCAGCTTCCGGCGGCGCTGCAGGCGAAGCTCGCCGGCATCTCGAACAGCCAGAAGGGCGGCAGCTACGCCGGCGTGTTCGTGATGGGTGCGGTCAGCGCGCTGATCGTCGGGCCGTGCGTGGCCGCGCCGCTGGCCGGCGCGCTGCTTTACATCTCGCAGACGAAGGACGTGGTCGTCGGCGGTGCGGCGCTGTTTTCGATGGCGGCGGGCATGAGCGTGCCGCTGCTGCTCGTGGGCGTCAGCGCCGGCTCGCTGCTGCCGCGCGCCGGCGCGTGGATGGAAGGCGTCAAGAAGTTTTTCGGCGCGCTGCTGATCGCGGTGGCGATCTGGATGGTTGCGCCGGTGATCCCCGCGTGGGCGCAGATGCTCGCGTGGGCGGCGCTCTTCATCGTCGGCGCGGCGTATCTGAGCGCGTTCGATCCGCTTCCGGCGGGCGCTTCGGGCTGGCGCCGGCTATGGAAAGGGGTCGGCGCGCTGCTTGCGGTCGCGGGCACGGTGCAGATCGTCGGTGTGGCCACCGGCGGGCGCGACGTGCTGCAGCCGCTGCAGCAGCTCGCCGCGAGGCCCGGCGCGGCGACCGCAGCCGCCAACGGCGAGACCACGAGCCGCTGGGTCAAGGTCGCGAGCGTGGCCGAGCTCGATGCCGCGCTCGCCGCCAACGGCGGGCGCGTGGCGATGCTCGACTTCTACGCCGACTGGTGCGTGAGCTGCATCGAGATGGAGCGATTCACCTTCCACGAACGGCGGGTTGCCGAGCGGCTCGACAGGATGCTGCTGCTGCGAGCCGACGTGACGAAGAACACGCCGGACGACAAGGCGCTGTTGAAGCGCTTTACGCTGTTCGGACCGCCCGGCATCGTCTTCTTCGACGCGCGCGGGCGCGAGATCGAGGGCGGGCGCGTGATCGGCTTCCAGAACGCCGACGCGTTTCTGGCGACGATCGAGCGCGCGGCCGGCGCGGCAGCGGCTGCGACGGCCGCCCCGACGACGCTCGCCGCGCGACCGCTCTAGCCCCCGCCGCGGCCGGCCTCGATCACGCGGCCGGCAACCGCGATGCAGTCGTCGATGTGACGCTCGCCGATGTACTTGATCGCCGCGAACGAGATGCCGGCCGCGAGCGCCTGGCCGGCGAGCGGCACGTACTTGACGGCGGTCGCGGTCGCGATGCGCCGCGCGACGCGCTTGAGCAGCGTCAGTGCGAGTTCGCGCGTCAGGATCCGGCCGATGTAGCTCGAGCCGATCGCGGCGATCGCCTTGTACGCGGTCAGCCGCCGGCGGGCGGCGAGCGCGTCGATCTGCGCGGGCGTCAGCCCGAACGCCTCGTTGATCTCTTGCAGCATCTTCATCAGCATGCCGAGATCGACGGCCACGTCGAGGCCGGGAACCGGAACGACCGCGGCGCCTGCAGCGACGAGCGCGCGCCGCGTGACGATCTTGCGGCAGCGTCGCGCGACAGCGTCGACATCGCGGCGCGTCGCGGGGATCGACGCGGCATTGGAAGGCGTTTTCCTTGCGGACATCGGGGCCTCGCGAGACTCGGTCGGAGCGCGGCGTGCGGCGACGTCTGACCGAGGTCATTGCCGCGCTGCGACGCGTCGCGTTACGCTGCCACGGCGCGTCAGGACCGACCCGCCGACTATAATCGCCTGCGAATCAAAGGCTTGGATCGCCCGTGCAACTGCTGACCCTCGGCCTGAATCACCAGACCGCGCCGCTTGCGCTGCGCGAGCGGGTGGCATTCGTTCCCGAAGAGGTCAGCCGAACGATCGCACGGCTGCGCGACCGGCTCGCCGGCCGCGACGCCGGGCGGCTGACCGAAGCCGCGATCGTCTCGACGTGCAACCGCACCGAGTTGTACTGCGCGGTCGAGGAACCCGTCGCCGCGAGCCACGCGCTGACCGACTTCATCGCCTCCGAAAAACGCCTCGAAGCCGACGAACTGAAGCGCGCATCGTACGTGTTGCCGCAGACGAACGCCGTGCGCCACGCGTTCCGTGTGGCGAGCGGCCTGGACTCGATGGTGCTCGGCGAGCCGCAGATCCGCGGCCAGATGACGCAGGCCGAACGGCTCGCGCGCGAAGCCGGCGGCATGGGTCTGCTGCTGAACCACCTGTTCCAGCGCACGTTCGCCGTCGCCCAGGAAGTGCGGACGACCACCGACATCGGCACGCAATCGGTGTCGATGGCCGCGGCGGCCGTGCGCACCGCCGAGCGCATCTT
>JBKBSH010000226.1:0-4444 GCA_046291795.1 Burkholderiaceae bacterium
GCACCGCGGAGCAGCTCTGCCAGGCCCAGCTGGACCGCTTCATGGCGGCGCTGGCGACAGGACGGCCGCTGACCGTGGCCTGCACGGCGCAGGCGCCGTTGTTCGCGCAGGAGGCCGCAGCGGCCGGCGCGGCGCCGCCGCATAGCGCCCGTAGACGGGCACCTTGTGCCCTTTGGCGTACATGCACTGGTAGTAGGCCGCGTCGTAACGGCGCTGCGACGCGTGGTACGACCCCTGCGCCTGGCCGGCGCCGATCATCGACCCCGTGATCAGCCCCAAGCCTGCGCCGACACCGGCAGCGCCGCTGTCGCCGCCGATCGCCGCGCCGGCGGCCGCGCCGATCACGGTGCCCGCAATCGCGCTGGCTGCGGCGGCTTCGTTGGCACGATCCGAAGCGGAGCGCCCGCCGATCTGCGCGAGCGCGTGATCGCGGCAGACCGCATCGTCGAGTTGGAACGCCTCGAACGATTTGGTGCGCCCCGGCAGCGCTTGCAGCGACGGCCCGGTGGGCACGCTCGCACAACCGGCCAGTCCGAGCGCCACGGCGATTGCGGCGAGCTTGAAAGTGCGTCGCATGATCGGCTCCGAGGGCAGCGTCAGTTCGTCGGTTGCGGTGCCACCCGCTGCCAGCCGCCCGGACATTCCTTCACGTACGGGTAGTAGGCCTTCGCGCTCGGGCACCAGTACCACCAGTGCGCGGGCGGCGGCGCCGCGTCGTCGTCGCGCTCGACGTAGACGGGCGGCGGGGGTGGTGCGGGCGGCACGACGACCACCGGCGGCGGCTCGTAGTACACGGGCGGCGGGTACCACCAGTAACGCGGGCCCCAGTAGTACGGGCCGGGGTATCCGAAGTGCAGCACCACGCCGCCGCGCCAGCGTCCGTGGGCCTGCGCCGGTTCGGCGGCCGCCATCAGCGCGAGCGCGACGGCGCACGCGGCCATCAGGATCTTCAGGACTCTCATCGGGATCGACTCTTGCCTCAGGCAACGACCAACCTTGCGATCGATGTCTTGCTAACGCCCATTCTCGCGATGCGCGTACGGGCTACAAGACGAAAGGCGTTGAAGTTGTAACGCTTCGTTGCGGAGCTGGGGAAAGGCCGGCGAAACCGCCTACGGGGCCCGCGCGCCGGCCGCGTGCCCGTCTTACCCCGCGGCTGTCGCCTTGTCCTCGAGCGCGGCCCAGCGGTCGAACTTCTCGGCGAGCAGACGCTCGATCGCCTCGGCGCGCGCGCGGTCGGCGCGGATCGCCTCTGCGCCGCGCCTGTGGTAGTCGGGCGAGCCCATGGCCGCGGTCAGTTCAGACTGCTCGCGCTCGAGCGCTTCGATCTCGGCGGGCAGCGATTCCAGCTCGCGCTGTTCCTTGAAGCTGAGCTTCGGTTTGCGCTTCGCTGCGCTTCCCGTGGCGAGGGCCGAGGGTTGGGTCGAGGGGCTTTCGGATTTGCCCGGGCGCCCCTGTCCATCTCCCCGCCCGGTCGCAGAGGGCGTATCCCGCGGCCGCTGCGCCAGCCAGTCCGAATAGCCGCCGACGTATTCCTTCCACACGCCGTCGCCCTCGGCCGCGATCGTCTGCGTGACGACGTTGTCGAGAAACGCGCGGTCGTGGCTGACGAGCAGCAGCGTGCCGTCGTAGTCCTGCAGCGTCTGCTCGAGCAGTTCGAGTGACTCGACGTCCAGATCGTTGGTCGGCTCGTCGAGCACGAGCACATTGGCCGGCTGCGCGAAGAGCCGCGCGAGCAGCAGCCGGTTGCGCTCGCCGCCCGACAGCGTTCTGACCGGTGCGGCCGCGCGCCGCGGGGCAAACAGGAAGTCGCCGAGGTAGCTCATCACGTGCTTGCGCGCGCCGCCGATCTCGACCCAGTCGGACCCCGGAGCGATCGTCTCGGCGACGGTGCTGTCCGGATCGAGCGCCTCGCGCATCTGGTCGAAGTACGCGACCCGCAGGTTCGTTCCGAGCCGTACCGTCCCGCCGTCGGGCGCGAGCGCGCCGACGACGAGCTTCAGCAGCGTGCTCTTGCCCGCGCCGTTGGGGCCGATCAGTCCGATGCGGTCGCCGCGCAGGATTCGCGTCGAGAACCCGCGCACCACGACGCGTTCGCCGAAGCGCTTCGTCACGTTCTCGAGCTCCGCGACGAGCTTGCCCGAGCGCTCGCCCGCGTCGAGCGCGAGCTTGATGCGGCCGCTGCGTTCGCGCCGCGCCGCGCGCTCGCGCCGCAGCCGTTCCAGCCGCGCGACGCGCCCGGCGTTGCGCGTGCGGCGCGCCTCGATTCCCTTGCGGATCCACGTCTCCTCCTGCGCCCAGAACCTGTCGAAGCGCCGCGCGGCTTTCTCCTCGGCCTCCAGCTCGAATTCGCGCCTGCGCTCGAAGTCGCCGTAGTTGCCCGGGTACGCCCGCAGCGCCCCGCGGTCCAACTCGACGATGCGGGTGGCCACCCGATCGAGGAAGGCGCGATCGTGCGTGATCACGATCAGCGTCGGCGCACCCTTGTCGGCGAGCAGCGCCTCGAGCTGCGCGATCGCGTCGATGTCGAGATGATTGGTCGGCTCGTCGAGCAGCAGCAGGTCGGGGGCGAGCGCCAGCGCCAGCGCGAGCGCACCGCGCTTGCGTTCGCCGCCCGAAGCGGCCGCGGGGTTCGTGTGTCCGTCGAGCCCGAAGCGGTGCAGATACTCGGCGAGCCGCGCCTCGGTGCGCCAGCGCTCGCGCTCGTCGTGCATGCGTTCGATGCCGCCGCGCGCGAGCAGGCTTTCGCGCAGCGTGCGCGCGGCGGGCAGCGCGGGCTCCTGCTCGACGAGCACGACGTGCAGCCCGTCGCGCCGCTTCAGTTCCCCGCCGTCGAGCGCGATGCGGCCGGCGATGACGGCGAGCAGCGACGACTTGCCGCTGCCGTTGCGGCCGATCAGCCCGATCCGGTCGCCGTCGCCCACCGCGAGCTGCGCGCGGTCGAGCAGCGGCACGTCGCCGAAAGCGAGCTGCGCATCGAGCAGCGAGAGCATCGTCATGCGCGCGAGGATAGCGGCCCCGCGCAGGCGCCGTTGTGCAGTCCGGTTGACGCCGCCCGGATTGCTGCGCATCCTTGACTGGCATGGAACACACGTTGCCCGCCGAACCGATCTGGAGACCGTCCGACGAACGCATCCGCAGCGCGCGGATCACGGCCTTCGTCGAGTGGCTCGCGCGCAACCGCGGGCTGCGGTTCGCCGACTACGAATCGCTGTGGCGCTGGTCGACGACCGACCTCGAGGGCTTCTGGAGCGCGATCTGGCAGTTCTTCGACGTGCGCGCGTCCGTGCCCTACGCACGCGTGCTCGACGAGCCGCGCATGCCCGGCGCACGGTGGTTCGAGGGCGCGCGGCTGAACATCGTCGACCAGGTCTTCCGCCATTCGACCGACGCCCGGCCGGCGATCGTCGCGCGCAACGAAAGCGGCGTGCGTGAAGAACTCTCCTGGCGCGCGCTCGAGCGGCAGGTCGCATCGCTTGCCGAGTCGCTGCGCGCGCTCGGAGTGGCGCCCGGCGATCGCGTGGTCGCCTATCTGCCGAACGTGCCGCAGACGATGATCGCGTTCCTCGCGTGCGCGGCGGTCGGCGCGGTGTGGTCGGTGTGCTCGCCCGACATGGGGCCGGTCGCCGTGCTCGACCGCTTCCGCCAGATCGAGCCGAAGCTGCTGATCGCCTGCGACGGCTATCGCTACGGTGGCAAGACCTACGACCGCGCGGCGGTCGTCGCCGAGATCCGTGCCGCACTGCCCTCGCTCGCGCACACCGCGATCGTCCCGCTGCTCGGCGGGCCGCACGGCGCGGCCGGGTTTCCCGGCGCGCTCGCCTGGAGCGAGCTGGTTGCGCGCGACGCCCGGCTCGCGACCGCGCAGGTCGCTTTCGATCACCCGCTGTGGGTCGTCTATTCGTCGGGGACGACCGGTGTGCCGAAGGCGATCGTGCATGGCCACGGCGGCGTGCTGCTCGAGGCGCTCAAGGGCATCGGGCTGCACCGCGACGTCCACGCCGGCGACCGCTTTCACTGGTACACGAGCACCGGCTGGATCATGTGGAACGTGCAGTTCAGCTGTCTGCTGGTCGGCGCGACGAGCTGCCTGTACGACGGCAACCCCGGCTTTCCGGACCTCGGCGCGCTGTGGCGCTTCGTCGCCGACGAGCGCATCGACTTCTTCGGCGCCGGCGCGGCGTTCTACGCGAACTGCATGAAGGCCGGCGTCGAGCCGGCCCGGATCGCCGATCTCGGCCCGCTCAGAACGCTCGGCTCGACCGGCTCGCCGCTGCCGCCCGAGGCCTATCGCTGGGTGTATTCGCACGTCAAGCGCGATGTCTGGCTCGTGTCGATCGCCGGCGGCACCGATCTGGCCGGCGCCTTCCTGACCGGGCTGCCGACGCTGCCGGTGTACGAAGGCGAGATGCAGTGCCGCGCGCTGGGGCTCAAGGTCGAAGCG
>JBKBSH010000022.1:0-8597 GCA_046291795.1 Burkholderiaceae bacterium
GTCGCATCCGATCGGCGAGTTCGCGATCGACCTGCCGCGCCCGCGCGACGTCGCCGAAGTGCGTGTGGCGCCTCGCTTCATCGAACTGCACAAGGCGATCTGGGGCGTGCTGCGCGAGGAAGTGCTGAAGGGCTACGAACAGCAGAAGAGGGCGGCGTGACCGATCGGGCGCGATGCTGAAATATCTGAAGCCCAATCCGAAGAACCTCCGCTTCTGGCAGCTTGGCGTGCTGGTCGCGGTGTTCGTCGTCTGGCACGTGCTGACCAAGCCCGGACTGGTGCCGCCGATCTTCTTCGACAACGACCGGCAGGCGGCTTTTTTCTTCGGCGAGCCGATCAAGATCTTCGCGCGGATCTGGGACTGGTTCTTCGGCGTGCGCGACATCTATGCGCACCTGTGGGTGACGCTGCTCGAGACGGTGCTCGCGTTCGCGATCGGAACGGTCGCGGGGCTGGCGGTCGGCATGTGGCTCGCGCTGTCGCCGCTCGCCGCAGCGATCCTGGACCCCTACATCAAGGCGCTGAACTCGATGCCGCGCGTGATCCTGGCGCCGATCTTCGCGGTGTGGTTCGGGCTCGGCATCGCGTCCAAGGTGGCGCTCGGCTTCACGCTGGTGTTTTTCATCGTGTTCTTCAACGTCTACCAGGGCGTCAAGGAAGTGAGTCCGACCGTGCTCGCCAACGCGCGCATGCTCGGCGCGAACCAGCGACAGCTCCTGCGTCACGTGTATCTGCCGAGCGCGACGAGCTGGGTGTTTTCTTCGCTGCACACCTCGGTGGGGCTCGCCTTCGTCGGCGCGGTGGTCGGCGAGTACCTCGGTTCGGCGCGCGGCGTCGGCTACCTGATCCTGCAGGCCGAGGGCACCTTCGACATCAACACCGTGATGGCCGGCATCCTGGTGCTGACCGCGTTCGCGCTCGTGCTCGACTGGGTCGTCGGCTCCGTCGAGCGGCGGCTGATGAAGTGGCAGCCGCGCGCGGGCGAAACGGAAAGACTCTGACCGCATTTCCGCCGACCCGGGCGCCAATCCGCCGGTAGCATCGGGCCGGTGGAATCGCCGCGACGCGGCGCGCCGAGGACAAGCGCCGGAGGGACGGACATGACGACGACCGCTGAACCGTGGCAGATGCAGGCGCCGGTCACGCCGTTCTGGCGGCGCATGCCGAAGTTCTTCGTCTTCCCGGCGGCGCGCGCGCCGATGATCCGGATCGTCGGCGGCGGCGTCGCGTGCGGGATCGCCGGCTGGGTGTTCGGGCGCAACCTGTTCACGTCGCCGGCGTTCGGGACACTGTTCCTGTTCGCGGTGCTGCTCGCCGTGTCGGTGTTCGTCGCGCGCTACGGCTTCCTCGTGATCGAGCGCACCGCAGCCGGCTATCTGCATCCGAGCCAGTACCCGGAGTTCGGCGAGCAGGGCAGTCCGTACCGACCGTACAAGATGTTCCTGGTCATGATGGTCGTGCCGGTACTGATCGGCATCGTCGGCGCGATCTTCACGAGTCCGCTGCTGACCGCGCTGCTGTTCATCGCGTTCGCCGCGCTGCTGCCCGCGAGCACGATCGTGATGACGATGACCGACAGCTTCTTCGAGGCGATCAACCCCGCGCGTGCGCTCGAGGTGGCGCGCAAGATCGGCAAACCGTACTGGGCGCTGTGCCTGTTCCTGCTGCTGCTGATGGCGAGTTCACAGCAGGCGAGCGAACTGCTGATGCCGAAGCTGCTCGGCCCGCAGGCGCAGCCGATCGGTCCGGGCACCGATCCGACCGCGCTGGCCGGCGCGCTCGGGCGGGCGATGGGCACCGCGTTCTTCGTCGCCGGCTTCGTCGGCAACTACTTCTTCATCCTGATGTGCGCGCTGATCGGCTACGCGATGTATCAGTACGCCGACCGCCTCGGCGTCTCGGTGGTCGGCCCCGGCGAGGCCGCGACGACCGGGCGCGTCAGTTCGCGCGAGCACCAGCGACGGTTGCGCGACGCGATGATCGGACAGATGGTCGCCGCCGGGGAGATCCGCGAGGCGATCGACATGCTCAACGACGACCTGCGCGACCGGCCGGGCGACCTGTCGCTGCACGCGCGGCTGCACAAGCTGCTGCTGATCGAAGGATCGTTGCCGCGCATCGAAGATCACACCGAGCGATACATCGAATTGCTGATCAAGAGCGACAACGCGAGGCAGGCGCTGCCGCTCGCCGAGGAAGCCTATGGCCGCAAGTCCGACTGGGAGCCGCGCAGGCTCGAGCACGTCGCACCGCTGGCGCGAGCGGCGCTCGAGTCCGGCAAGCCGCAGCTCGCCGCGCGGCTGATCCGCGGATTCGACAGGAAGCACAGGATGCACCCCGACATCCCGCAGATCTACCTGATCGGCGCCAAGCTGCTGGTTGAGTCGGGCCATGCCGCGCAGGCGCAGCGCGTGCTCGATCACCTGATCGCGAACCACGGCGACAGCCCGGTCGCGGCCGAGGCGAAACGGCTCGCCGAGCGTCTCACGCAGCTCGCGCAGCCGAGCAAGGCGTGAGCCGGCCCCGCAAAGTCGTGAAGAAATCGTCGCGAGCGCCCCGAGGTTGCGCCGAGGAGCGCAGGCGTATGGACCAATGCGTTGAGCGCCGCAAGCGCAAGATCGGGGGCCGCGCAGCAGATCGATTCGCGGCTGTTCAGTGGCCGAGATCGATCCGCAGCGTATCCGGACCGCCTCGCGTCGAAGCGCGTGTGGTCGCGCGGATCGTGTTGGGCGGCTGCGACTTCGGCGGCAGCCCGCCGATTTCGCTCGGCGACGGAAAGTACTTCGACAGGCGCTGCCGCACCGCTTCGGCTTGCTGCTTCAGGCCGTAGCGTGTGTACGTGGTGAACAGACCGAGCAGGCAGTCGGCGATCTGCCGTGCATACAGCCCGCGCAGGTTGTCGTCGCCGAGCAGCCGGTCGAGCACCTGCAGCGCCGCCGCGTGCTCGCGCGAGCGAACCAGCCTGCGCGCAAGCCGTAGCTGCTCGTCGACCGGCAGCGCCTGCAGCACCTTGGGCTGGCTCATCTGCAGAAAGACCTTGCGCAGCTCCTCGGGCGCGTGCTTCTTGCGTTGCCACAGAATTCGCAGCGCCGCGTCGCAGAGCGTTTTCTCGTCGTGCCCGAGCAACGCGATGTTGAAGTAGGCGATCAGGTACTCGACGCTGTCCGGATGCAGTTCGACGAGCTCGCGGTACAGCTGCGCGGCGCGCTTGATGTCCAGCCGCGCGGCCGCCGCCTGCGCCTGAGTGAGCAGCGACGAGCGCTTCGCGGATTGGCGGTCGTCGGCGTCGGCCTCGTCGAGCACGCGGTCGAGCGTTGTCGGGTCGCGCGGCCGCATCAGCCATGCGATCGTCGCGCCGAAAACGAAGCCGCCCAGGTGCGCGGCGTAGGCCACGCGCGAGCCGGGCTCCGAAGCCCACTGGTACAGCTCGTTGCCGATCCATATCGGCAGCAGCGCGAGCGCCGGGATGCGCGCGGTGTCGAAATAGAAGACGATCCAGTAGAACACCGGAACGCGGCGCGTCCAGTACAGCACCGCGACCATCGCCATGGCACCCGAGATCGCACCGGACGCGCCGATCAGCATGCCGCCCGAAAACAGAGAAAACAGCCACCCGGCCAGCGCGCCGCTCGCCGCGTAGCCGAGCGCAAAGCGCACGCGCCCGAGCGCGGCCTCGGCGAAAGGGCCCGCGAGCAGCAGCACGATCATGTTGCCGAGCCAGTGACCGAAGTCGCCGTGCAGGAACTGGTGCGTCAGCAAGCGCCACGGCTCGGCGGCGCCGGGCTTCAGCGCGTAGCGCTCGGTGAACGCGAGCGCGAGCATCGACTCGAAGCGGCTGCGCTGCTCGCGCCATGACGCGTACACCGGGTCGTCGCTGCGGATCACGCGGCCGGCTTTCAGGTCGCGCATGAAGTCGGCGTCGCCCTGCATCAGCATGACCGCGGGCAGCACGCCTGCCTGCGCAGGGATCGAACGCAGGCGTTCGATGCGATCGAGCGCGTCGGCGTCGGTGCGGTTCAGCAGCCAGTTGCGGTAGCGCGGCAGCTCGATGCCGGGCAGGTCGCTTTGCGCGTAGTGTTCGAAGGCGGTGCGGTAGATCGCGTCGTCGCGCGACTGCAGGAAGAAGAAGACGATCGCGTTGGCGAGGATCAGCGCGATCGTGATCGCCGGCAGCGACGTCGCCGAAAAGCGCGTCCGATACGGAATGATCAGCATTGGGCGGCCGGTTCCGCGGCGCGCTCGGCGACCAGCCGCTGCAGCTCGGCCGCGTCGGCGGCGAGGATGCGGATGCCTTCGGCAAGCGCCTCGGTCGCCGTCGCTTCGTCGTTGAGCGCGTAGCGGAATGCCGGCTCCGCAAAAGGCGTTCGGCGCGCGCTCGGAACCGGCGGCACGATCGCCCGTTCGAGCCGGCCTTCGGTCGCAGCGAGCCGCTCGAGCAGTTCGGGGCCGATCGCCAGCGAGTCGCAGCCGGCGAGCGCGACGATCTGATCCATGGTGCGGAGGTTGGCGCCCATGATCTCGGTCGGATAGCCGCCACCCTTCAGCAGCGCGTAGATCGCTCGCACCGAACGCACGCCGGGGTCGTCGGCCCCGGCGGCCTCGTCCGCACGTGCCCCGGCGCCGGCGTGCCGTTCGCGGACGCGACCGACGAACGCCGAAATCCGCGTCACGCCCGAATCGGCGGCAGCCTGCGCCTGAACCGTCGAGAACACCAGCGTCAGGTCGCACCGGATGTCTTCGCGCTCGAGCAGCTCGGCCGCGCGGATGCCTTCCCAGGTCGCAACGACCTTGACGAGCACGCGGTCGCGAGCGACGTCATGCGACTCGTACAGCGCGATCAGCCGTCGCGCGCGCTCGATCGTCGCGCGGGTGTCGAACGACAACCTCGCGTCCACGTCCGTCGAGACGCGGCCGTCGATCCGCTTGAGGATCTCGACGCCGAAGGCGACGAGCACGCGGTCGAGCAGACGGTCGGCCGGCTCGCTGCGGGCGCGCGGCGCGGCGGCGCGCGCGAGCGGCGCATACCGCGGCATTCGCGCAGCCCGTAGGATCTGCGACACGTCCGTCGTCGCGTCGCGCGGCCGATCACGCGCGATCGCGGCGATGTCGCCGCCATCGGCGACGATCGTCGTGAAGCGCTTCAGTTGCTCGAGCAGCGCGGGCATGACGATCCATGCTGGCAGCGCCGACGGGTCGGCGAAAGTCGGAAAGCTATACTTCGCCAGTTTAACTTTCGCGATCGCGCCGGCGGCGGCGTTCCCGTACCGCGCATCGCTGATGCGCTGCCGGCCGGCGTGACGCGCCAGGCGGGCAGTGCGCCGAGGAGCCCGCTTGTCTTTCCTGATCGCTGATTCTCGTCCCCTCGCGCTGCTCGCGCTGGCCGACGGGACGGTCTTTCGCGGCCGTTCGATCGGCGCGGTCGGGTCCGCGGTCGGCGAGGTCGTGTTCAACACGGCGATGACCGGCTACCAGGAGATCCTGACCGACCCGAGCTACAGCCGCCAGCTCGTCACGCTGACCTACCCCCACATCGGCAACACCGGCACCAATGCCGAGGACGTCGAAGCGAGTCGCGTGCACGCCGCCGGCCTGATCGTGCGCGACCTGCCGCGCGCGCACTCGAGTTTCCGCGCGGATTCGACGCTCGGCGACTACCTGCGGCGCGAAGGGGTCGTCGCCATTGCCGACATCGACACGCGCAGGCTCACCCGCATCCTGCGCGATCGCGGATCGCAGCCGGGCGCGATCGCCGTCGGCACCGACGAAGCCGAAGCGGTGCGGCTGGCGCGCTCGTTTCCCGGCATGGCGGGACTCGATCTCGCCAAGGTCGTGTCGGTGCGCGAGCCGTACGAGTGGACCGAGACCGCATGGCGGCCCGGACAGGGCTACGGCACGCTCGCGCAGCCGAAGCGGCACGTCGTCGCGTACGACTTCGGGGTCAAACGCAACATCCTGCGGCTGCTCGCCGAACGGGGCTGCCGCATCACCGTCGTTCCGGCGCAGACGACCGCGGCCGAAGCGATCCGGTTCAAGCCCGACGGCGTGTTCCTGTCCAACGGCCCCGGCGATCCGGAACCGTGCGACTACGCGATCGAAGCGGCGCGCGAACTGATCGCGCGCGGGCTTCCGACCTTCGGCATCTGCCTGGGCCACCAGATCATGGGGCTGGCCTCCGGCGGCCGGACGTTGAAGATGAAGTTCGGTCACCACGGTGCCAACCATCCGGTTCAGGACCTCGACACCGGGCGCGTCGCGATCACTTCGCAGAACCACGGCTTCGCGGTCGATCCGAAGTCGCTGCCGGATCATTGCAGGATCACGCACGTGTCGCTGTTCGACGGAACGCTGCAGGGCTTCCGCCGCACCGACAGACCCGCGTTCTGCTTCCAGGGCCATCCCGAAGCGAGCCCCGGGCCGCACGACATCGAATACCTGTTCGATCGCTTCGTGAAACTCATCGACGAACGCAAGTAGATGCCGAAGCGAACCGACATCGAGAGCATCCTGATCATCGGCGCAGGCCCGATCGTGATCGGCCAGGCCTGCGAATTCGACTACTCCGGCGCGCAGGCGTGCAAGGCGCTGCGGCAGGAGGGCTACAGGGTCATCCTCGTCAACAGCAATCCGGCGACGATCATGACCGACCCCGAAACGGCCGACGTCACCTACGTCGAGCCGATCACGTGGCAGGTCGTCGAACGCATCATCGCCAGGGAAAAGCCCGATGCGCTGCTGCCGACGATGGGCGGGCAGACCGCGCTGAACTGCGCGATGGACCTGTTCCGCAACGGCGTGCTGCACAAGCACGGTGTCGAGCTGATCGGCGCTTCGCCCGATGCGATCGAGAAGGCCGAGGATCGCCAGAAATTCAAGGAAGCGATGACGCGCATCGGACTGGCCTCGGCGCGTTCGGGCATCGCGCACACGCTGGCCGAGGCGCAGGCGGTGCAGGCGACGATGGGCTTTCCGGTCGTCGTCAGGCCGAGCTTCACGCTCGGCGGCTCGGGCGGCGGCATCGCGTTCAACATGGAGGAGTTCGTCGCGATCTGCACGCGCGGGCTCGACCTTTCGCCGACGCGCGAGCTGCTGATCGAGGAGTCGCTGCTCGGCTGGAAGGAGTTCGAGATGGAAGTCGTCCGCGACCGAGCCGACAACTGCATCATCGTCTGCTCGATCGAGAACCTCGATCCGATGGGGATCCACACGGGCGATTCGATCACGGTGGCGCCGGCGCAGACGCTGACCGACAAGGAATACCAGTCGATGCGCGACGCGAGCATCGCGATCCTGCGCGAGATCGGCGTGGACACCGGCGGCTCCAACGTGCAGTTCGCGATCGATCCGCGCGACGGGCGCATGATCGTGATCGAGATGAACCCGCGCGTCAGCCGCTCCTCCGCGCTGGCGTCGAAGGCGACGGGCTTCCCGATCGCCAAGGTCGCGGCCAAGCTCGCCGTCGGCTACACGCTCGACGAGCTTCGCAACGAGATCACGGGTGGCGCCACGCCCGCGTCGTTCGAGCCGACGATCGACTACGTCGTGACGAAGGTGCCGCGCTTCGCGTTCGAGAAGTTCCGCTCGGCCGACCCGCGCCTGACGACGCAGATGAAGTCGGTCGGCGAAGTGATGGCGATCGGCCGCAGCTTCCAGGAGTCGTTCCAGAAGGCGCTGCGCGGGCTCGAAGTCGGCGCCGACGGCCTCGACGAGCAGTCGAACGATCGCGACGAGATCGTCAGGGAAATCGGCGATCCCGGGCCGAACCGGATCTGGTACGTCGCCGATGCTTTCCGCGTCGGCATGACGGTGGCCGAGGTCCACGAGGAAACGGCGATCGATCCCTGGTTCCTCGCGCAGATCGAGGAACTCGTCCGCATCGAGCAGCGTCTGGCCGGGCGCACGCTCGCGTCGCTGTCGGCCGATGAGCTGCGGTTCCTCAAGCGCAAGGGTTTCTCGGACCGCAGGCTCGCCAAGCTGCTCGGCGCGAAGCCGGCCGAGGTGCGCGCGGCGCGGCTGGCGCTGAACGTGCGGCCGGTGTTCAAGCGGGTGGATACCTGCGCCGCCGAGTTCGCGACGACCACCGCATACATGTATTCGACCTACGAGGACGAGTGCGAGGCGAATCCGACCGACCGCCGCAAGATCGTCGTGCTGGGCGGCGGGCCGAACCGCATCGGGCAGGGCATCGAGTTCGACTACTGCTGCGTGCACGCGGCGCTCGCGCTGCGCGACGACGGGTTCGAGACCATCATGGTCAACTGCAACCCCGAAACCGTATCGACCGACTACGACACGTCCGACCGCCTGTACTTCGAGCCGCTGACGCTCGAGGACGTGCTCGAGATCGTCGACAAGGAAAGGCCCTTCGGCGTGATCGTTCAGTTCGGCGGACAGACGCCGCTGAAGCTCGCGCGCGATCTCGAGGCTGCCGGCGTGCCGATCATCGGCACTTCGCCCGATTCGATCGACGTCGCCGAGGACCGCGAACGCTTCCAGAAGCTGCTGATGCAGCTGGGGCTGAAGCAGCCGCCCAACCGGACCGCGCGCACCGAAGAAGAGGCGCTTCGCCTCGCCGCCGAGATCGGCTATCCGCTGGTCGT
>JBKBSH010000022.1:8696-14854 GCA_046291795.1 Burkholderiaceae bacterium
GCGTCCGAGTTACGTGCTCGGCGGCCGCGCGATGGAGATCGTGCAGGACGCCAGGGATCTCGAACGCTACATGCGCGAGGCGGTCAAGGTCAGCAACGACTCTCCGGTGCTGCTCGACCGCTTCCTGGACGACGCGATCGAGGTCGACGTCGACTGCGTGGCCGACGGCCGCGAGGTCCGCATCGGCGGCGTGATGGAGCACATCGAACAGGCGGGCGTGCATTCGGGCGACTCGGCGTGCTCGCTGCCGCCGTACTCGCTGTCGGCCGACGTGATCGCCGAGCTGAAACGGCAGACGGTGATGATGGCGCGCGCGCTGAACGTCTGCGGGCTGATGAACGTCCAGTTCGCGATCAAGAAGAACGACCACGGCGGCGCCGACATCTACGTGCTCGAGGTCAATCCGCGCGCCTCGCGCACGGTGCCGTTCGTGTCGAAAGCCACCGGCGAGCCGCTCGCCAAGATCGCCGCGCGCTGCATGGCCGGCCGCACGATCGCCGAGCAGAAGGTTCGCGTGGAAGTCGTGCCGCCGTATTTCTCGGTCAAGGAAGCGGTGTTTCCGTTCGCCAAGTTTCCGGGTGTCGACCCGCTGCTCGGACCCGAGATGCGATCCACGGGCGAAGTCATGGGCGTGGGGGCGACCTTCGGTGAGGCGCTGTTCAAGTCGCAGCTCGGCGCCGGCGCCGGGCTGCCGCCGTCGGGCACCGTGTTTCTGAGCGTCAAGGACAGCGACAAGCCGCGGACGGTCGAGGTCGCCCGGCTGCTGCACGAGCTGGGCTATCAGCTCGTCGCCACGCGCGGCACCGCGGCGGCGATCGACGCGGCAGGCATTCCCGTGCGGGTCGTCAACAAGGTCAAGGACGGACGTCCGCACATCGTCGACCTGCTGAAGAACGGCGAGATCGCGCTGGTGATCACGACCGTCGCCGAAAACCGCAGCCAGATCGAGGACTCGCGTTCGATCCGGACGACCGCGCTGGCGCAGCGCGTGACTTACTACACGACCATCGCCGGAGGTCGTGCCGCCGTCGAGGGCATGCGCCACTTCGACCGGCTCGAGGTCTACGACTTGCAGGGACTGCACCGACGGCTCGCTGCGTGAGTTCGATTCCGGCTTGCATCGTCGCGCGCCGCTCGCTAAATTCCGCGCATCGGCCCCGGCAGTGCCGGGGCCGTGTTTTTTCGTTTTTTTCGCGGAATCTCCATGCCGATCCCGATCACCGCGCGCGGTGCCGAAAAGCTGAAAGCCGAGCTGCAGCGGCTGAAGGCCGTCGAGCGGCCGGCGATCATCCAGTCGATCAGGGAGGCGCGCGACAAAGGCGACCTTTCGGAAAATGCCGAGTACGATGCCGCGCGCGAGCGCCAGGGCTTCATCGAGGGGCGGATCCAGGAGCTCGAGGGCAAGCTCGCCGCGCTGCAGATCATCGATCCGGCGACCGTGGACGCAGGCGGCCGCATCGTTTTCGGCGCGACCGTCGAGCTCGAGGACCAGAGCACCGGCGAAGTGGTCAAGTACCAGATCGTCGGCGACGACGAGGCCGACATCAAGGCCGGGCTGATTTCGATCTCGAGCCCGATCGCGCGCGCGCTGATCGGTCGCAGCGAGGGCGACACCGCCGAAGTGCTCGCCCCGTCGGGCAAGCGCCATTACGACATCCTGAGCGTCGTTTACGAATAGCGTGCGACGCGCGGTGGCGCCGCGTCAGCGTCCGCGCGACCCCCGTTTGCCCTTGACCGCGCGCGCGGTGCGCGCGATCCGCCTAGCCGGACGGGCCGGCGCGGGCTTGGGCGCCGCGGTGGGGATCGCCCGCCGACCGGGCTTCGTGCGGGCTGGCGCGACCGGCTGCGCCTTCGCGGGCGTCGGTCTGCCGGCGCGAGGCGCGGTCTTCGACGGTGGCTGCGGCTCGGGCCGCGGGCGGAACAGCACGAGCAGCTTGCCGATCATCTGCACGCGGGCGGCGCCGAGCCGTTCGGCGACGTCGCGGAAGACGTCCTCGCGCTCGGCGCGGTCGTCGCCGGGCACGCGGACCTTGATCAGTTCGTGGGCGCTCAAGGCACGGTCGATTTCCTTGACGACCGCGTCCGTGAGCCCGCCGGCGCCGAGCAGCACCACCGGATCGAGGCGGTGCGCGGCGCCCTTGAGCTGCTGGCGCCGTTTCGGGGTCAGCTGGATTTCTGGCATGTCGGACTCCACTTTGCAACGAGTCTAGCCTTCGAGCGAGCCTACGCCATGCCGACCGCGAAAAAGAAGCATCGCTCCAACCCGGAGTGGATCCGGCGTCACCTCGCCGATCCGTTCGTCAAGGCGGCGACGAAGCACGGCTATCGTGCGCGCTCCGCATACAAGCTCGCCGACATCGACGATCGCGACAAGCTGCTGGCGCCCGGCAGCGTCGTGATCGATCTCGGCGCGGCGCCGGGAAGCTGGACCCAGGTGGTACGCGAGCGGCTGATGGACCGCCGGGGGGCGATCCGCGGCCGCATCATCGCGCTCGACGTGCTGCCGATGGACCCGCTGCCGGACGTCGCCTTCATTCAGGGCGACTTTCGCGAAGCCGACGTCGAAGCGCAACTCGTCGCCGCGCTCGGCGGCGAGCGCGCCGACGTGATCCTGTCGGACATGGCGCCGAATCTGTCGGGAATCGCCGCGGTCGACGCGGCGCGCAGCGGCCATCTGTGCGAGCTCGCGCTCGAGTTCGCGAAGGCGCATCTGAAGCCGGACGGCGCGCTGTTGCTCAAGGCCTTTCACGGCAGCGGTTACAGCCAGCTCGTCGAGGCGCTGAAGAAAACCTTCGTCACCGTCGTGGTGCGCAAACCCGCCGCGTCGCGCGACCGCTCGAGCGAAACCTACCTGCTCGCGCGGGGTCTTAAACGGCGTTGACCCGAAAATCGCCAGGCGGCGCCTTCGTTCGACGCAAGCCCTTGAAAAGGCGGGGTGATCGCCCCAACTGCGGTCATCGTTCCGCACCGCCGCCGATGGGCCCGCGACTGCGATTGGGCCTAGAATCCAAGCCATCCGTCCGCCTGTCGCGGACCTCGTCAGGAGTCGTGTCGTGAACAACAACATGTTCGCGAAAGCCGCCATCTGGATGGTGATCGCGCTTGTGCTCTTTACCGTCTTCAAGCAGTTCGAGGGACGGCAGCGGCCCGGCGAAACGTACCTGCCGTATTCCGAGTTCCTCGCCGAGGTCAAGGCCGGACGCATCAAGCAGGTGTCGATCCAGGAGTCGGGCGTGACGCCGGAGGTGGTCGCGCTCACGCAGGACGACCGGCGCATCCGCACCGTGGCGACCGTCCTCGACCGCGGGCTGATGGGCGACCTGATCGGCGCCGGCGTCAAGGTGGATGTGAAGCCGCGCGAAGAGCAGTCGCTGCTCACGTCGATCTTCGTGTCGTGGTTCCCGATGCTGCTGCTGATCGGCGTCTGGATCTTCTTCATGAGGCAGATGCAGGGCGGCGGGCGCGGCGGCGCGTTTTCGTTCGGCAAGTCGCGCGCGCGCATGCTCGACGAAAGCAACAACAACGTCACTTTCGCCGACGTCGCCGGCTGCGACGAAGCGAAGGAAGAGGTGCAGGAACTCGTCGACTTCCTGCGCGACCCGAGCAAGTTCCAGAAGCTCGGCGGCCGAATCCCGCGTGGCGTGCTGATGGTGGGCTCGCCGGGAACCGGCAAGACGCTGCTCGCCAGAGCGATCGCCGGCGAAGCGAAGGTGCCGTTTTTCTCGATTTCCGGTTCTGACTTCGTCGAGATGTTCGTCGGCGTGGGTGCCGCGCGCGTGAGGGACATGTTCGAGCAGGCGAAGAAACACGCGCCGTGCATCATCTTCATCGACGAGATCGACGCGGTCGGCCGGCAGCGCGGCGCGGGTCTGGGCGGTGGCAACGACGAGCGCGAGCAGACGCTGAACCAGCTTCTCGTCGAGATGGACGGCTTCGAAACCGGCATGGGCGTGATCGTGATCGCCGCGACCAACCGGCCCGACGTGCTCGACCCGGCGCTGCTGCGTCCGGGCCGCTTCGACCGCCAGGTCGTGGTGCCGCTGCCCGACATCCGCGGCCGCGAGCAGATCCTGAACGTGCACATGCGCAAGGTGCCGATCGGCGCCGACGTGAAAGCCGACCTGCTCGCGCGCGGCACGCCCGGCTTCTCGGGCGCGGATCTCGCCAACCTGGTCAACGAAGCGGCGCTGTTCGCCGCGCGGCGCAATGCGCGCGTGGTCGAGATGCAGGACTTCGAACGCGCCAAGGACAAGATCATGATGGGCGCCGAGCGCAAGTCGATGGTCATGTCCGAGGAAGAGCGCCGCAATACCGCGTACCACGAGTCGGGGCATGCGGTCGTCGCCAAGCTGCTGCCGAAGACCGACCCGGTGCACAAGGTGACGATCATCCCGCGCGGCCGCGCGCTGGGCGTGACGATGCAGCTTCCGGAGCAGGACCGCTACGCATACGACCGCGACTACCTGCTGAACCGCATCGCGGTGCTCTTCGGCGGCCGCATCGCCGAAGAGGTGTTCATGAACCAGATGACCACCGGCGCTTCGAACGACTTCGAGCGAGCGACGCAGATGGCGCGCGACATGGTCACGCGCTTCGGCATGAGCGACGTGCTCGGGCCGATGGTGTACGCGGAGAACGAAGGCGAGGTCTTCCTCGGCCGTTCGATCACCAAGACCACGCACATGTCCGAGGAGACGATGCGCAAGGTCGACGCCGAGATCCGCCGCATCATCGATCAGCAATACGCGCTGGCGCGCAAGCTCATCGAGGACAACCGCGACAAGGTCGACGCGATGGCCAAGGCGCTGCTCGAACTCGAGACGATCGACGCCGATCAGATCGACGACATCATGGCCGGCAAGCCGCCGCGCCCGCCGAAGTCCGCCGGGGCGACGCCGCCGGCCGGAGGCAAGCCCGCGAGCGGCGGTGTCGCAGGCGCCGCGCAGCCGGCCTGAGCCCTGCCGAAGCCGTCGACCGACGACGCCCGCGCGAGCGGGCGTTCGCGTTTTCAGACTTCGCCGAGCGCGCTCGCGCCCGCGGCCCAGTCGCCGGCTTCTGCGTACAGCGCGGCGGCCTTGTCGCGGTTCAACTCCAGCTTCGCGCACGCAGCCTGCTGCCGCACGTCGTCCCCGGCTTCGATCGCGAGCGCAAGGTCGAGGTACGGCCGCCACGGGCCGGCCTCGGCGATCAGCGCGTCGATCGTCTGCGCGGGCAGCAGCGGCATCAGCGCGAGCGCGGATTCGAGCGGCACGTTCAGCAGCAGGTCGAGCAGCGAGAACGCGCCGGTGACGAACAGCGCTTCGGGTGGGTCCGTGCGGCCGCGCGCGATCGCGACGAGCTCGAGCAGACGTCCGCGCACGAGCGCGGTTTCGTGCAGCGCGCGCGCCAGCGGCACGCCGCCCGCGCTTGCGAGCAGCAGCACCGCGAGCCAGCGATGCAACTCGCGCGTGCCGAGCATCATCACCGCTTCCTGCAGCGAACCGATCGATCGCCCCAGCCCGTAGGCGGCACTGCCGAGGATCCGCATCAGCTGGTACGACAGCGTCACGTCGGCCTTGAACAGTTCGGCGATCTCGCGCGGTGGCCGGCCGGCCGCGAGCGCCGACAGAATGCCGGCGATCGTGAGCGTCTGCACCGACGCCTGGCCGGTGCGCTGCGCAGCGGCCTGCGCGTACGCACCGCATGCGTAGTCGGCGCCCTCGTGCAGCGCGGCCGCGACCTCCTCGAACGAGCGCAGATTGGTGACGATGCGGCCCTGGCCGGGGATCGCTGCCCGCGCGGGTCCGTTCGATCCGTCGCGGGAACCGGTCGCCGAGTCGAGCACGATGAATTCCGGCGGCGGCTCGACGAGCGCGAGCGCCGGCGCGCGCGCGAGCTTCAGGTCGCGGCTGCGCAGTGTCGACAGCACCACCGGCGCGTCGGTGCCGAGCGCTCCGAGCGCGGCGTCGTCGAGCACCACGATCGCGCCGCGCGGCAGTTGCGCGAGCGCGGTGCCGTGACGCAGCGTGGCCGGCGGCAGGTTCAGCACGGCCGTGCGCGGCGACCGCATCACCGCCTGCGCGGCCTGAACGAAGGCGAAGTCGACCGCTTCCTGCAGCGCGCGTTGGGCGTGCGTGCGGCGCAGCCGCTCGGCCGCCCACTGCGACAGCCGCAGGTCC
>JBKBSH010000227.1:0-4440 GCA_046291795.1 Burkholderiaceae bacterium
AGGTCGTCGCGCAGCGCCTGTTCGAGCTGCTCGTAATCGATCCACTGCGGGCTCTTGCTGACGCCGATGCGATCCATGAAGAGCTGGATCGAATGCGGCGTATAGCCGCGCCGGCGCAGCCCGACGATCGTCGGCATGCGCGGGTCGTCCCAGCCTTCGACGTGCCCCTCCTCGACGAGCTGGATCAGCTTGCGCTTGCTCATCACGACGTACGTCAGGTTCAACCGGTTGAACTCGTACTGGTGCGGCAGCAGGAACGGGTTGGGCTTGCGCTCGTCGAGCGCCGCCTGCAGCAGCGGCGTGAAGCATTCGGCGTGTTCGCGCAGCAGCTTGAGCAGTTCGTCGGCGTCGTTGGCCGCCAGATCGGGGTTCCTGCTCCAGCTTGCGAACATCGCCGCGACGCGTCGCTCGTAACGCGAGTGTCCGAGCTTGTCGTGCAGTTTCTCGGCCACGTTCCGGCAGTGCAGCGCGAACTGGCGCTTCGCTTCCGTTCCCTGCGCGGCGATGTCCTCGACCATGGCCTTGGCGGCCAGGAACTGCGGCCGCCGCAGCACGGGCACGAGCCGCTCGAGCGTCCAGTCGTAGAACGGCCGCTGGTCTTCGAACTCGAGCGTGCAGATCGAGTGCGTGATGTTCTCCAGCGCGTCTTCGATCGGATGCGCGTACGCGTACATCGGATAGATGCACCACCGGTTGCCGGTCATGTGGTGCTCGGCGAACCGGATCCGATAGATCGCCGGGTCGCGCATGTTGATGTTGGGTGACCCCATGTCGATCTTCGCGCGCAGCACCATGCTGCCCTCGGCGTGCCTGCCGGCGCGCATCTCGCGGAACAGCCGCAGGTTCTCCTCGATCGGCCGGTCGCGGTAGGGCGAATTCACGCCCGGCTCCGTCAGCGTGCCGCGCGTGGCGCGCATCTCGTCGGCGGTCTGCTCGTCGACGTACGCGTAACCGGTCTCGATCAGGTACTCGGCGAACCGGTACATGTCCTCGAAGTAGTCCGACGCGTGGTACAGGTTCTTCTCTTCGCCGTACTCCCAGTCGAATCCGAGCCAGCGAACGGCTTCGAGAATCGATTCGACGTACTCCTTGTCTTCCTTGACCGGGTTGGTGTCGTCGAAGCGCATGTGGCAGCGCCCGCCGAAGTCGCGCGCCAGGCCGAAGTTCAGGCAGATCGACTTCGCGTGACCGATGTGCAGGTAGCCGTTCGGCTCGGGCGGGAATCGCGTACGGATCCGGGCGGGATCCTTCGGTGCGTGCCCGTGGATGTCGTACACACCGGGCCGGCCCGCCCATCGGCGGTCCTCGTAGGTGCCGCGGATCAGGTCCTCCGCGATGATGCTGCGGATGAAGTTCGGCGGTGCTGTCCTGGCCGCTTTTTTTTGCAAGGCTGTGCCGCAAGGTGGGCAGCTTTTATTGGTGGTGGTGCAGCGCGGAACTGCGAAGACGGACCGTGGTCCGGGCTGATTGGACACGAGGTGACGGCAGCGGATTCGGGGCCGAACAACGCAGCGCGGTGCTTGATCGGCTCATCGTTCGTTCACCGGTGGTGCGACGCGACCAAGCCGGGCCTTCCGCGCGCCTGTCCGCGGGCCGAGGCGCCCCTGGTAGTCCGTTGCGCGGGGGTGACGGAAGGCGGCCGTCCGCCTGCGCCCGCGCGGGCTGGCATCGCTGCCGCAGCAGGCTAGGCCAGCGCGCCCGCCCGTGGTGCGGCCGACCTCTGGCGGTCCCCGTTCAGCGCCGGAAGAAGTTCCGCACCGTGTCGTCGGCGACGCGCTGCAGTTTCAAGCGCGTTTCGGCATCGATGGCGCCAAAGGCGTCGTAACCGTTGCCGACCGGCGACTTGCCGTACAGGGCCGCATAGCATGTGGCCGCCGCCAGGTAGGTTCCTTGGAGCGACGGGTGACTGCCGTCGTACGCCTGGTGCAGTTTCAACTCGGGGTGCCGCCGGTAAGCCTCCTCGAAGGCGAGCGCGACGGGAATCACCAGAGCATCGAGTTCATTGGCGACCGCGACAAAGTATTCGGCGTTGCGGCGGACGTTGTCTGGATTGGCCTCCTTGTGGGGAGCGACGTAGGCGTGCGGCATGTACAGGGCTACCTTGCCGCCACGCGCGGTGATGATCCGGCTGGCCTCGCTGGCTGCCTTGCGGAAGGCGGCCTGGCCCCGCGGCGAAAGCGCGTCTCCGCTGTGCCCTTGGAGCACGACGATCTCGAACGGCTCCTTGACGCCGATGCGGCCCGGCTCGGTCAGCCAGTCGATGTTGTGATGGTCGAGACTGGCGCCGCCGATGGTCGCCGACTTGTACTGGAGCCGTTTGCCGGTTTCCGGATCGGCCGCCGCGACCATTCGGCGCAGATGGTTGTGCAGGCTGTCGTTGTAGTAGAGGTAGCTGTTGCCGACCAGCAGAATGCGCGTGGGATTGGCGACCGGCAGCGCGGTCACTTTCGGTTCCGGTGCCGCAAGGGCCGCCGCCGAGACGATGGCAAGGGCGCCAAAGATCGTTCTGCCGAGCCGGCGGACCAAGGCACGAGCACGGGTGAGTCCGCGGGACATGGTATTTCTCCTCTCGGTGGCAAGCACATGCAGCGGCGTGAAGCCGGTCAGGCACCTCTCGATCATGCCGGGCGTGCCAGGCGCGGTGCCGCCATGTCGTCAGAAAACCGCCGGTGCATCAGCGTTTCTCCGGCTTTGCGCGTGCCGCGGCGCGCGCTCGGCTGTCTTTCGCGCATTGCCCCTGCCATCTGCCCCTCGACCCGACTTCTCGTCCATCGCAATCCGCCAGCGCTCCAAGTTTTCAAGCGTGATCGCATTGTAGCTTCGGCTGCTGCAGCGCAACCGCGACGAAGACGGCAGACATCGAAGCGAGCCGTGTCGTTGTCCGGACGCGTCTGCAAGACGAGAATACGAGCGACCGGAGGTGCGCGATGGGCAGCAATCTGAGTGTGGAGTTCTTCGCCAAGCAGTTCGACCGGCAGATCGCCGAGCAGGAATATCGGCTCAACCCGTTCGAGCAGTGGACGCTGCCGCACCTGGCCGGACGCGTGCTCGAGCTCGGGTGCGGCCTCGGCAATCTGTCGATCGAGGCGGCACGCGCAGGCCACGAAGTCACCGCCATCGACGCCTGCCCCGACGCGGTCAAGGACCTCGGTCGCCGCGCGCAGGCCGAGGGACTGCCGATCCGCGTGCTCGAAGCCGATCTGTCCGAGTGGCGTGCAACCGAGGCGTACGACACCGTGGTCGCGATCGGCCTGCTGATGTTCTTCACGTGCGAGGACGCGCGCGCCGTGCTGCAGGAGATCAAGCGCTCGGTCGCACCGGGCGGAGTCGCCGCAGTCAATGTGCTGATCGAGGGCACGACGTTCATGGAGATGTTCGACCCCGAGGGATACTGCCTCTTTCCCCCGCACGAGCTCGAGGCCACCTTCGCCGACTGGAAGATCCTGCTCGCGAGCGTCGACGACTTTCCCGCGCCGGGCGAGAAACTCAAGCGTTTCGCGACCGTCATCGCGCAGCGGCCGTAAAGCGACGTCGAAACGGGCGTACGCTCGCGCAGCGCACGAGGGGCTCGGCTGCGGATCGCCGTCAACGATGCGGCGCTGCGAGGGCGAAGAGCATCTGCCCGTTCATGGCGCGATCGGACGGGCGTCGGCCGCCAAGGCACCCGCACCGGGCGGGTAAATTGGCGGCAAGTCCGGAACGATGTCGCGCACACCGCTCGCCCCCCTGTACGTCGGAACCAGCGGCTGGACCTACGAAGGGTGGCGCGACGATTTCTACGCCGGCGTGCCGCGTACGCGCTGGCTTGCTCATTACGCGTCGGTGTTCGACGCGGTCGAGGTCAACGCGAGCTTTTATCACGCGCTCAAGCCGGCGACGTTCGAACGCTGGCGCCGGGCGACGCCGGAATCGTTTCGATTCTGCGTCAAGGCGCATCGCTGGATCACTCACGTCGAGCGGCTGGCGGTCGATCGCGCCTCGATCGCGCGCGAGCGCGAGCGCGCCGCACCGCTCGGCGACAAGCTCGCGGTCGTGCTGTGGCAGCTTCCGCAGTCGCTGCAGCGCGACCTGCCGCGCCTGCAACGCTTCGTACGGCAACTCGCCGAGTGGCCGCAGCCGCGGCACGCGATCGAGTTCCGCCACGCGTCGTGGTTCGACGACGAGGTCGCGGACTGCCTGGCCACGAACGCGATTGCGGCCGTGCAATCGGATGCGGCCGACTGGCCGCTGTGGCCGGCGGTAACGACGGACTTCGTCTACCTGCGACTGCACGGGCACGCGGTGACTTATTGCTCGCGATACCCGCCGCGGCAGCTCGCTGCGTGGGCGACAAAGATCATGGCCTGGCGCCGAGAAGGCCATGCCGTGTGGGTCTTCTTCGACAACACCGACGCGGGCTACGCGCCGCGCGATGCGCTCGAACTGCGCAAGCGTTGCGCC
>JBKBSH010000228.1:0-4438 GCA_046291795.1 Burkholderiaceae bacterium
GACTTGCATGCATTGCGTCAGGTTGCCGGCGCAGCGCGAGACGCGCTGGCCGATTCGAGGACGAGGGCATGCGGCAGGCGCTCCGAACGTTCATCGCGTGGGTCCTCGCGGCCGTCGTGCAAGCGAGCGTCGCGGCCACTTCATTCACGGGCCGGGTCGTGGAGGCCGACACAGGCAAGGGCGTCGCCGAGGCGATCGTCCGGCTGCAGGGTACCCACTATTCGACGCGCTCGGATGAGAGCGGCCGCTTCAGGCTCGAAGCGGGCGGCTTCGACCCCGGCGCGCGACAACTGACGGCATGGAAGAGCGGCTACAGCATCGGCGCCGCGCCGCCGACGGGCGGCGAAACGGTGCTGAAGCTCGAGCGGCTGCCGCTCGACGATCCGGCCTACGCGTATCAGGCGGCCGAGGTGTGCGGCAGCTGCCATACCGACATCTATGCGCAGTTCAAGAATTCGTCGATGGCGCGCGCCATGAGCGAGAAGCTGCCGCAGAAGCTGCAGTTCTATCTGGGCGAGCGCGACGGCGGCCGCTTCGACGGGCTCGGCTTCGGCTGGAAGTACTTCGCGCCGATGCTCGGCATTTCGCAGGGCATGCACGCGATGGACCTCGACCACGCGGTCGGCACCTGCACCAACTGCCATGCGCGCGGAGTGACCTGGAAAAAGGGCGTGCTCGAGCCGCATCGCAGTTTCGATCCCGACACCCGTCGCGTCAGCATCGACGGCGCGATCAAGGTCTTTCGCATGGACCGCGTCGCCGAGCTGCCGGTGGCCGATGGCCGCGAAGGCATCTCCTGCGACGTCTGCCACTCGGTCGAGGACGTGCGCATCCATACCGACCGACGCGGCAACCTGTCGACGGTCGACATCACGAAGATGGAGGTCGTCCGCCGCGGCGACGTGAAGTTCGGCCCGCTGGACGATGCGGTCAGTCCCTTTCACAAGAGCGCCTACAGCCCCGTGTTCCGGCGCTCCGAGTTCTGCGCGATGTGCCACATGGAGCGGGCCGACGACCTCGAGGTCGTCGGCGTTCCGTCGCTGCTGACGCTCGACGAGTACCCGGTCTGGAAAGCGAACTTCGACGCCGGCAAGACCGACAAGCAGTGCCAGGACTGCCACATGTACACCGGCGGGCGCGGCGCCTGGAGCGCCGACAAGGTGGCGCTGATGGGCGTCGACCGCGATCCGGCCACGCTCAACGGCCACCATTGGCGCGGCAGCTACTTCGACGGCGAGATGGCCAGGCGAGCTTCGAACCTTCGGCTTGCCGCGCGCCGCGTCGGCGATGAAGTCATCGTCACCGCCGAGGTCGCCAACGTCGGCGCCGCGCACAAGATGCCCGCCGGCCCGCCGTTTCGCCAGATGCTGCTGCTGATCGACGCCGCCGACGCGCAGGGCAAGCCGCTCGCGCCGCTCGATCCGCCGCGCGCCAAGGCCGAAGAAGCGGCGCATGCGAACCGCATCTTCGATGTCGGGGAGGGCTACCGTAAGTACGGTTTCTTCAAGCTGTGGGAACTGCAGAACGGACAGCGGTTTCCGGCGATGCCCTACGAAGGGCGCATCGGCAAGATCTACAACGCCGCCTGGGTCACGCCGCCGTTTATGCCGATGCAGTGGATGCTGCAATGGGGTTGGATCGGGCTGTTCCCGCTGGCGACCGGACTGCTCGGTTGGTCGCCGTGGAACGCCGTGTGGGGTCGGCGCGGGCCGAATCCCCGCTCGCCGTTCAGGCTCAACGTCGGCACCCTCGATCGCCTGCAGCGCATCGCCGGCGGCGCGCTGATTCTGTGGCTGGCGCCGTGGCCATGGAATCTGATCGGCATCGTGCCGCTGTTCTCCGGACTCGTGGCCTGGTGCCCGACCTACTGGATCATCGGCCGGCTCGACACGCGCGAGCGCAAGGGCTGGTTCGTTCGCAACGTCGGCGCCGTCGACCGGCTGTTGCGCATCGTCGCCGGTGCGCTGATGCTGGCGCTGCTGCCTTCGCCCTGGCATCTGCTCGGCTTGATCCCGCTGATCAGCGGTGTGCTCGGCTGGTGCCCGACCTATCGTTTCATCAAGGTCGACACGCTCGACGGCGGTCTGGCGCGCTGGCTCGCGCCCAATCTCGGCACGGCCGATCGCATCGTCCGCGCGCTCGGCGGGGTGTTCCTGCTGTCGCTGGTCTTCTGGGGCCCGCAGACGCCGTGGGGCCTGATCGGCATCGTGCCGCTGTTCACCGCGGCGATCGGCTCTTGCATTCCGTACCGGCTGGCCGGACTGGACACCCGCAGCGAAGCGGAGAAGTCCACCGGCGCGACATTCGCGTGGGTCAACCTCGACCCCGGCCAGCGCCGGGTGCGGCTGCTCGTCGGCGGCGCGCTGGTTCTGCTCGCGACCGCGTTGCCGGCGGCACTGGCCATGCACATGTGGCCGGTCGGCGGTTTCGCCGCCGAGCGCGTGCTGTACGACACGCGAATCGATTTTCGCCAGTCCGATGTCACGCACTATCGCTTTCGCGCACCCGCGGGCGCGGCCAGTGTCTCGGCGGAACTCGTCTATCTGCGCCACTGGTATTTCATGGAAGCGATCAAGGGCGCGGAGTTCTGGTCGACCGACAAGTTCCGCTACCGCCTGCACCGCCTCGCGCTGACGCTGCCGGACGATAAGGACGCGCGGGCGCAGGCCGATGCCGGCAATCACGACGGCAGCCTGGCCGATATGCCGCCGGTTCCGTCCACGCCCGGCGCGGGCGCGTTGCGCGAGGTCACGGCCGCCGTCGAGGTGCAGCGGTGAGCACCGGCGCGCTGATCGCCGCGGTGGTGATCGTGTGCTGCATCGGCATCCCCGCGCTGATCTGGTGGGTCAAGCGTCGCCGAGGCGGCAGCGGTTCGCAGCAGGATGCAAGCCGCGATTTCGATGAGCCCGATTCCAACGACTCGACAGTACCGGGGAGGAGACAGTCATGAGAGCCATACATGCGTTGACCCGTGCAGGCACCGCGCTGCTCATCGCAGCGGCCGGCGCCGCGTCCGCCAACAACGGCATGGAGAACGTCGGCTACGGCGCACGCAGCGTCGGCATGGGCGGCATCGGCGTCGGCTACGGCGCCGATACCACGGTGATGAACACCAACCCGGCGCTGCTCGGTGTCATCGACACGGCGCGCGCGGACTTCGGACTCGAGATGATGTTTCCGGGCTTCTCGTTCCGCAATCCGGTCAACGACACCGATGGCAAGTCGCCGATCTATGTGATTCCTTCGGCCGGCTTCGCATTCCGTCCGAACTCGCGCTGGCACCTCGGCATCGGCATGTTCAACGAAGGCGGCACCGGCACCGACTACGGCGTGCTGAACGTGGACAACAGCCTGCTCGGGCCGGCGACCTGCGGCGGTTCGCCGATCTGCGGCATCGAGTACTTCAGCCAGTTCGGCTACATGGTCGTGACGCCGACGGTCGCTTATCGGCTCGGCGACGAGTGGACGCTCGGCCTCTCGCCGCAGATCGGCTACGGCACGGTGCGGATGAAGATGCCTTTCGGCCAGCCCGGACTCGGCTTTTTCGCGGCCGACATGGACGGCGACGACGTCAACGTCAGGGCGAAGCTCGGGCTCGCCTACGACCGCGGCGGCGAATACGGCTTCGGCTTCGCCTATACGACCGCGGCCGATCTCGATCTGACCGGCGACGTGGTGCTGACCGATCCCTCCGGCACCATGCCGGTGATGCGCAGCCGGATGACGATGGCGATCGGACTGGAGTGGCAGACAACCGATGCCTGGACGCTGCGCTTCGGCTACAACCGCACCAGCAATCCGATTCCGCCAGAAGGCCTGATCGCCATCATGAACCCGATCGTCGAGGATCACCTCACCTTCGGCGTAGGGTTCACGGCGCAGAAGCACTTCGAGTTCAATGTCGGCATGGTCGTCGGGCTGAACAACGAGGTCGGCGTCGGAGCAACACACAAGTTCGCGCCGGACATGGTCAACAGCACGACCGGCATGAAGTTCGTTTCGATGCTGATGCAGCTGTCCTATCGCTGGTAGTTCCACGCCGCGCGGCGGCTCGGCGGCCGCGCGGTGCTTCCTGCGGGGCGGCGGCACCGTTGCGTCATGGGCGAGGCGGGCACCCTGGTCTCGCCGCAGCGGTTCATGTGGCCGATACGAGGGTGTACCAGAGCGTCTCCCCAGCGAGCGCGAGCCATCACGTGTAGCGGCGATCGTCTTGCGCCGACGCGGCGCTCAGCTTGACTTTTCGCAAGCGACGGCAGCTTCGCCGGAGCGAAGATGAATTCGCTCGCAGTCAGCCGAGCCACGCTGCGCGCCGGCCGTGTTGCGGTCGCGATCCCCGCTTGAACTGGTCCCCGAAAAATGGACGCCACGAGGTTTGGTAATTTGACTTCGTGGAGGTCGTCCATGAAAGCAGGACCGGACACCGGAAGTACACGGTCGA
>JBKBSH010000229.1:0-4425 GCA_046291795.1 Burkholderiaceae bacterium
GCCGGCAGGTCCTCCGGTGCGATCGTCGCCTCGAGCACCTGCCACAGGTCTTCGTACGGACCCGGCGGCACGCCGTGCATGCGGTACAGCAGCTCGTCGGCGTCCATCCTGCGCGTCCGTGCGTCGATGTGCCATGCCGCCAGCCCCGCGGCCTGCGTGGCGAGCTTCAGCCGCTCTGCCAGTTCGAGCGCGCGCTGCTCGGTTGCGTGCCTTTCCGTGACGTCCCAGTTGACGCCGATCATGCGGACCACCACGCCGTTCGCGTCGCGCTCGACGCTGCCGCGCGAAGCCAGATGGCGGACGGTTCCGTCCGGCCGGACGACGCGAAACTCCGTGTCGAGCGGCGCCACGCCGTCGATGGCGTCCTGCACTGCCCGCGCCGCGCGGCTGCGATCGTCGGGATGGACTGCGTCGAGCCAAGTGCGGTCGCGGAAGCTTTCGCGCGTGACGCCGAACAGCGCGTACATCGCGTCGTCCCACACCGACACATGCTTTGCAACGTCCCACACCCACAGCCCCATGCCGACCGAAGCGGTCGCCAGCCGCAGTCGGTCGGACAGTTCGTCGCGTTCGCGCTGCGCGTGGCGGATGTCGGTGATGTCGATGTTGGTGCCGAGCACGCGCGCGGCGCGCCCGTCGGCGTCGCGCAGGTAGACGAAGCGCTCGGCGATCACGCGCTCGTCGCCGGCGGGGCGCACGATCCGGTACTCGCATTCGCCGCCTTCGTTGCCCGTGGCGTCCTTGCCGAAACGCCGTGCCGCGACGCGGGCGCGATCGTCCGGATGCACGCAGGCGAACCACGCCGCGTGCGTCGGAATCCAGTCGGGCGGCTGGCCGTACAGCGCGTACATGCGCGCGTCCCAGCTCATGCCTCCGCCGTCGAGGCTGCACTCCCATACGCCGATGCCGGCCGTGCGGGTGGCCAGCGCCAGTCGCTCGTTGGCCGAGCGCAGCGCGGCCTCGGCGCGCCGCCTTGCGGTCACGTCGATCGTCGCACCGACCACGCTGAGCACGCGGCCGTCGGCGCCGCGTTCGGCGCGCCCGCGCGTGTTCAGGCTCACAACCTCGCCGTCGGGCCGCACGACGCGATACTCGAACTCGACCGCTTGGTCCGCATCGAGCATCCGCTGCCACGCGGCCAGCGTGCCTGCGCGGTCTTCGGGGTGGACCATGGCGAGCGCCTGTTCGCGCGTCGGTGTCGTGCCTGGCTGCAAACCGAACAGCCGGAACATCATCGCGTCCCAGCGCCCGGTTCCGTCAGGGTTGCGCTGCCACGTGCCGATCGATCCGACTTCGGTCGACAGCCGCAACTGTGCCAGTGCGTGCTCCAACTGCTGCGCGGTGCGGCGCGATGCGGTGACGTCGAACGCCACACCGATCACGCGCCACGGCGTGCCGTCGGCGCGGCGGTCGGCGCGGCCGCTGAAGGCGACGTGGACGATCTGGCCCTCGCCGCGCACGATGCGAGCGCCAGCGCCACGGCCCGACACGAATACGGGGTGGACCGTGGCGGCGTCGCGCCGGACGATGCGGCACTCCCACTTGATCGCGCCGGTCGAGTTCACCATGCGCTTCCACGCGTCGGCGAAGATCGCTCGGTCGTCCGGGTGCACCAGCGACAGCACCACGTCGAGTGCGGGTGCCGCGGACTCGCGCGGCAGCCCGAACAGGTCGAACATCGCCTCGTCCCAATGCGCTTCGCCGGTTTCCAGGTTGCTCTCCCACGACGCGATTCCGCCTGCCTCCGCCGCCAGCCGCAGCCGCTCCTGCGCATCGCTCAGGCGCGCAGCCGCCTCGCGCGATTCGGTCACGTCGAGCGCGGCACCGAGCATGCGCAGCGGGCGCCCGTCCGGCGCGTGCTGCACGACGCGACGCGACAGGATCGTGCGCACCGCGCCGTCGGCACGCCGGATCCGGTATTCGATCTCGAGCGGCTGGCCCGGCGGTTGCGCACTGCGCGTCGCCTCCGCCACGCGCGCGCGGTCCTCGGGCAGCACGAACGCCAGGTATTCGTCGACGGTGGGAACCGGCGCGTCGTCGGCGAGCCCGAACATCCGCTTGGCCTGCGCGGTCCATACAGCGTGGCCGGTCTGCAGATCGCGCTGCCACAGACCGATGCCGATCGTGCTGGCGGTCAGGTCCAGCCACTCGGCGTACTGCGCCGCGCGGCTTTCGGCTTCCTTGCGGCGGGTGATGTCGATGGCGATGCCGACCACGCGCCCGGGCCGCTCGCCGTCGGCGGGATCGAGCCGTGCACGCGTCAGCAGCCACGCGCGCGATCCGTCTGGACGCCGGATCCTGAACTCGGTGTCGATGTAGGTGGACGAGCGGCTGATGCGCTCCCACTGCGATTCGATCAGCGCGTGATCGTCGGGCTCGATGCGCGCGAGCAGCCAGTCCCACGTCGGCGCGACGTCCCGGGGCGGCTCACCGTAGAGCCCGAACATCTGCGCGCTCCAGAACCCCGGGCTCTTGTCGAGCGCGCGCTCGAAGATCCCGATCTCCGAACCGCCGGTGGCGAGTTCGAGCCGGGCGAGCGCGGCGCGCAGCTCTTCTGCGTAACGGGCCGTGCGCTGCTCCGCGGCTTTGCGTTGCGTGATGTCGAAGTTGACCCCGATGACGCGCCCGGGCTTGTCCGGGTCGGGGCGGTACAGGAACGCGCGCGAGTCGATCCAGCGTTCGGCGCCGTCGCGAAGAACGATGCGGTATTCGTCCTGGTAGCTGCCGCCGCAGCGCATGAACTCGATCATCTTGGCCGCGACGCGCTCGCGATCGTCGGCGTGAACCCAGTGTCGGACCGACTCGGTCACGCACGGTGGCGGCTCGTCCGGGGCGACACCGTAGATCCGGTACATGTGGTCGTTCCAGACGACCTGCTGCGTGTGGAGGTCGATCTCCCAGACGCCGATGCCGGCGGTGCTGGAGGCCAGTGCGAGCCTTTCGGTCAGCAGCCGTTGCTTCTCCGCGGCCTCCTTGAGCTCGGTGACGTCGAGCAGCGCGCCGACGATGCGCGCCGCACGCCTTGGCCCGAGGCCGATCACCGCGCGGCGCGAGCGGATCCAGCGAACGGCGCCGTCGCGGCGGCGGATCCGGTACTCGATCTCGATCGGCGCCTCGGCCGCGCGCACCGCTTCGAGCGCGGCGAGGAACGCCGGTCGGTCCTCGGGCAGCACCATCGCGTGGCGCTCGGCGGTCGGCGGAACGGGCTCGTCGGGCGCGAGCCCGTAGATCCGGTACACCTGCTCGTCCCACACGGGCTCCGGCTGGTCGAGATCGCGGTAGAAAAATCCGATGCCGGTCGCGCTGATCGCCAGTGCCAGTGCTTCTTGCGCCGCCAGCGCCTGCTGTTCGGCGGCGCGCCGGTCGGTCACGTCGTTCTGGATATGGATGTAGTTGGCGAGTGCGCCGCGCTCGTCGAACACCGGGCGGATCTCGATCTCCGCGCGGTAGCGGCTGCCGTCCTTGCGCGTGAGCTCGACTTGAAGATTGCGGACTGCTTCGCCGCGCTGCATCTTGTCGCGGACGCCAGCGAGTTGCCCGGCCGTCTCGGCGTCGTCGCCGCGGCATAGCAGTTCGCACGGCGTCTGGCCGATCGCCTCGGCCGCCGCGTAACCGGTGACGCGCGTGAAGCTGGCGTTGGCCCACTGGATGCGGTCGTCGGGCCCGGTGATCAGCACGACGTTGCTGGTGTGTTCGGCGACCAGCGCGAGCCTGCGGTTCTCGACGTTGCGCGCTTTCAACGCCTCGCGCGCGCGGCGCGCGGCGGTCACGTCCTCGACCGTGCCGGCGAGCTTGACGCAGCGGCCGTCGATCATGTCGGGCTCGCCGATCACGCGTACCCAGATGCGGCGGCCGCGCGCGGTAATGAGCGGCAACTCCAGGTCCCACGCTTCGCCCTGCTCGAGCGCGCTTTGCAGCGCGCGCGCCATGGTGGCGCGCGCTTCGGGCGCGTACATGCCGACGGTCGACTCGAGCGTCGGCGTCACGCCGTACGGTTCCAGCTCGACGATGCGGTAGACCTGCTCGGTCCAGTAGAGCTCGCGTGCGAGCGGGTCGTACTCCCAGCCGCCGATGCTGGCGATGCGCGCCATCCGGCGCAGCAGCGCCAGCTCGCGCGCGGTCGTCTCGGGGTTCGGCAACGAATCCAAAGCCGCCTACCGGGAAGACTCGAACAGCAGCATCAGCACGGCCTGGTGCTCGCGGTCGATGGCTTCGAGCAGATCGCGCGCCGACTCCCAGTGCGCATCGCCGCAGGCAGCGTCCTGCGCCCGACGAAGGGCTGCGTCCAGATCGCCGCTCATGCTTGCCAGGCGCAGCGCGCCGAGGAACTGCGCGCTTGCCCGAAGCGCATGCGCGGCGCGCGAGCCTCGCTCGCCGTCGCGGGGGGGGGGGGGCGGGCGCCGCGGCGAGCGCCGAAGGCGCCCG
>JBKBSH010000230.1:0-4411 GCA_046291795.1 Burkholderiaceae bacterium
CTGCCTTGATCTGCGCGATCTGCTGCTGCAACTCGGCGCGCATCTCGGTCGTGTGCTGGCGGTCGCGCTGCATCACGTACAGCGCCCCGGCATACCCGCCGACCGCGGCTGCGGCGACCAGGATCGTGATCGCGACGAGCAGCCCGCGGCGGCCGCGCGCGGTCGAGCGCGAGCGCTGCAGACGGTCGAGCACCTCGCGCCGCCAGGCGATGCGCAGGTTGATCAGCGCGGCGACGAGCGTCGCACCGGCGCCGATCAGCGCGCCGATCACGTTCGGCGACAGTTCGTTGAAAAGGGTCGGCCCGGGCACGGCGCGCGGCGTCGAAGCGAACGCGCCGATCTTAGGCGGCGACGGCGCGGCGGCCATCGCCTGGACGCATTAGTCAAACCCGGGATTCGGCGAAAATGGGGCGCTTTTTCCGGCGCCCGTTCGCCATCGGCGCATCGACCGCAGGGCCGGTGCGGACGCCGCCGGAGTCCGTGTCATCCTTGCGGCATGGAAGTCCGCCGCTCGGTCGTGCTGCTGCGTCCCGCCGAAGTCGCTTTCGACGTGATCGAGCAGGCCGAGCACTACCCGCGGTTCATCCCCGGCTGCACCCGCGCCGAGATCCTCGAGCGCACCGACGACATGGTCGCAGCGCGGCTGACGATGCGTTTCGCGGGCGTGTCGATCGAGCTCGTCACGCGCAACCCCAAGCGCCGGCCGCAGTGGCTCAAGCTGCGCATGGTCGAAGGGCCGTTCCGGCGCTTCGACGGCGAGTGGAGTTTGACGCCGCTCAAGCCGGACGCCTGCCGGATCGAGTTCACTCTGTCCTGCGAACTGGGCGACGCGCTGCTGCTCGGGCTGGCCGCGCCGATCGTGCGCCGTTACGCCGACGCGATGGTCGACGCGTACGTCGCCCGCGCCGAGACGATCGCGGCGCCCGCGCCGCACCGAACGCCGCCACCGCCCGAACCGGAGCCGATCATGAACGACGAGATCTATCGAGCGCTACGCGCCTCCCGGCTCGCCGCCGAACTCAGCGACGAGCAGTGCCGCATGCTCGCCGAGGCGATGCAGCTGCGCGACCTGCGCGAAGGCGAGGTGCTGGTGCGCGAAGGCGCACCCGACGAGCATTTCTATCTCGTCGTCAGCGGCTTTCTCGGCGTGGTCAGAAACGCGGGCACCGGCGACCAGGTGACGCTGAACACGCTGTCGGCCGGCGACTTCGCCGGCGAGCTGTCGTGGCTCGACGGCGAGAAGCGCTACGCGTCGCTGATCGCCGCGGCGCCGACGCGCGTGATCGGGCTCGAGCGCGCCAGGCTCGAAGCGCTGCTCGACCGCGATCCGCTGCTCGTCTATCGCGTGATGCGCGCGATCGTGCGCGTCGTGCACCAGTTGCAGCGACGGCTGTCGATGCAGCAGTCCGAGCTGTCGAACTACATCTACAAGCAGCACGGGCGCTACTGAGATGCGGCGCCGGCGTACGACCGGCGCGCGGCCGATTGTCTTCGGCGCAGCCACCGTTCAGACTGCGCGCTGGGCGCGCTACCTGCGCGCACGGAGACGCCGATGAACGAGCAGGCGGCCGACCACCGGCCGTGGATCGGACGCAGCGAAAAGGACGAGGACGTCGCGCTGCGCGCACCCGCGCTGCGGCTTGCCGCAACGCTCGACCGCGCGGATCTGATCGAGAAGCTTCAGGCGGGCGGCGGATCGCTGCCGCCGTGCTGGCACTGGCTGTACTTTCTGCCGCGCGAACCGCAGTCGGCGCTCGGCGCGGACGGGCATCCCGCAAGGGGCGGCTTCCTGCCGCCGGTGGCGCTGCCGCGCCGCATGTGGGCCGGCAGCCGCCTCGAGTTCCTCGCACCGATCGCGTTCGACGCGGCGATGGTGCGCACCCGCACGATCGCGCGCGTCGAAAACAAACGCGGCCGTTCGGGCGCGCTGACGCTGGTGACGGTCCGGCACGAGATCCGGGCCGACGGCAGGCTCGCGATCGTCGACGAGCACGACATCGTCTATCGGGAGGCGCCGCGGCCCGGCCCGCAGCCGCCGGCCGCGCCGAAGTGCGAGCCGGCCCGCGCCGCGCAGTTTCGCCGCACGATCGTTCCCGATCCGGTGCTGCTGTTCCGCTATTCGGCGCTCACGTTCAACGGGCACAGGATCCACTACGACCGCCGCTACGCGACCGAGGTCGAAGGCTATCCCGGGCTCGTCGTGCACGGTCCATTGCAGGCCACACTGCTGCTCGATCTGCTGAACCGCGAACTGCCCGAGGCGCGTCCGGTCCGCTTCGCCTTCCGCGCGCTGGCGCCGATCTTCGACACCGCGCCGTTCGACGTGTGCGGCGCGCGCGACGGCGGCCGCGTTCGGCTGTGGACACTGACGCCGGACGGATGCGTCGCGATGGACGCGACGGCCGACATCGCCTGACGACGGGACCACCGACATGGACTTGCCCAACCCCGACCGCTACCAGGACGTGCGTGACGGCGTGCGCGATCTGTGCCGCCGCTTTCCCGACGAATACTGGCGCGACGTCGACGAGCGCCGCGGCTATCCGGACGCCTTCGTCGACGCGTTGACCCGGGCGGGCTGGCTCGCCGCGCTGATCCCGCAGGAGTACGGCGGCGCGGGACTGGGGCTTGCCGAAGCCTCGGTGATCATGGAAGAGATCAACCGCAACGGCGGGAACTCGGGCGCCTGCCACGGGCAGATGTACAACATGGGCACGCTGCTCGCGCACGGCTCCGAGCGGCAGAAGCGGCAGTACCTGCCGCGCATCGCCAGCGGCGAGCTGCGCCTGCAATCGATGGGGGTGACCGAACCGACCGCCGGGACCGACACGACCAGCCTGAAGACGACGGCCGTGCGCAAGGGCGACCGCTATGTGGTCAACGGCCAGAAGGTGTGGATCTCGCGCGTCCAGCACTCGGACCTGATGATCCTGCTGGCGCGCACGACGCCGCTGGCGCAGGTCAAGCGCCGGTCCGACGGGCTGTCGATCTTCCTCGTCGATCTGCGCGAGGCCATCGGCCGCGGCATGACCGTGCGGCCGATCCCGAACATGGTCAACCACGAGACCAACGAACTGTTCTTCGACAACCTGGAGATTCCCGCCGAGAACCTGATCGGCGAGGAGGGCCGCGGCTTCAAGTACATCCTCGACGGGCTGAACGCCGAGCGCACGCTGATCGCCGCCGAATGCATCGGCGACGGCTGGTGGTTCGTCAACCGCGCCGCGAAGTACGCGCGCGAACGCGTGGTCTTCGGTCGGCCGATCGGACAGAACCAGGGCGTGCAGTTTCCGATCGCCGAAAGCTACATGGAGGTCGAAGCCGCGAATCTGATGCGTTTCGAGGCGTGCCGGCGGTTCGACGCGAAGCTTCCGTGCGGCGCGCAGGCGAACATGGCCAAGCATCTGGCGGCGAAGGCGTCGTGGGAGGCGGCCAACGTGTGCCTGCAGACCTTCGGCGGCTTCGGTTTCGCGCGCGAATACGATGTCGAGCGCAAGTTCCGCGAGACCCGGCTGTATCTGGTGGCGCCCATCTCGACCAACCTGATCCTGGCGTACATCGCCGAGCATGTGCTCGGCCTGCCGCGTTCGTACTGACCGATGGCGGCCGCATCATCCCCGCGACCGCTCGACGGGATCACCGTGCTGTCGTTCGAGCATGCGGTGGCGGGTCCCGTCTGCACGCGGCACCTCGCGGATGTCGGCGCGCGGGTCATCAAGGTCGAGCGGCCGGGTGTCGGCGACTTCGCGCGCGACTACGACCACCGCGTGCGCGGGCTGTCGTCGTACTTCGTGTGGGCCAATCGCTCGAAGGAAAGCCTCACGCTCGACCTCAAGCACCCCGAGGCGAAGGCCATCCTCGCCGGCCTGCTCGCGAAGACCGATGTCGTCGTGCAGAACCTCGCGCCGGGGGCGGCCGCGCGGCTCGGGCTGTCGATCGAGGCGCTGCGTCCGCGGTACCCGCGCATCATCGTGTGCGACATCTCCGGTTACGGCGACGACGGACCGTACCGCGACCGCAAGGCCTATGACCTGATGATCCAGGCCGAGGCCGGATTGATCGGCGTGACCGGAACGGCGGACTCGCCCGCGCGCTGCGGATTCTCCGCCGCCGACGTGTCCGCAGGCATGTATGCGTACTCGAGCGTGCTCGCGGCGCTGCTGCTGCGCGAACGCACCGGCGCGGGATCGCGCATCGACGTCTCGATGTTCGAAACGCTCACCGAGTGGATGGGCAACCCGATGTACTACGCGTTCGAAGGGCAGCCGGCGGCGCCGCGGACCGGGCCGTTTCACCCGAGCGTCGTGCCGTACGGGCTGTTCGAGGTCGGCGACGGCGGCATGGTGATGATGGGGGTGCAGAACGAGCGGGAGTGGGCGAGATTCTGCCGCGACGTGATCGGGCGGCCCGA
>JBKBSH010000231.1:0-4399 GCA_046291795.1 Burkholderiaceae bacterium
GCCCCGCAGAGCGGCAAAGCCCGCGCCGCCCGCCGGCGCACGCGCGGAGCCGAAGGTGCAAATTGCCGCAAGCGCGGCGCCGCCGCCGATCGCGCGCGATGCGCTTCCGGCCGATCTGCGCGCCGAGCTGCCGCCGCTCGCGGTCGGCGGCTCGATGTATTCGACGACGCCGGCCAACCGCACGCTGATCATCGACGGGCGGCTTTACCGCGAGCGCGAGCAGGTCGCGCCCGGTCTGACACTCGAGGAAATCGCGCTCAAGTCGGCCGTCCTCAACTACAAGGGGCATCGCTTCGAGATCCGCTTTTGAACGCGGCGCTGCGACGCCGGTGTGACGACGACTTCAGGAGGTGCGGAAATGAATGCGGCAGAGATGCGTTCCGGGACCGTGCTTCGTTTCGAAGGCGAGTTCTATCGGGTGATCGACTCGTCGTTCCACGCCGGCGGCGGGCAGCTCGGCGGGGTCGTTCACGCGAAGCTGCTGAACCTGCGCACGCGCGGCGCGATCGAACGTCGATTCCGGCCGGACGAGCGGCTCGATCCGGTCGACGTCGACCGCGCGCGCTGGCAGTTCATCTACGCCGACGGCGACGACTACTACTTCATGAACCCCGACACGTTCGAGCAGGTACCGATCCCGGCGAGCATGCTCGGGCCGGCAAAAGCTTTCGTGCACCCCGACCTCGAAGTCACGGTCGAAAGTTTCGACGGCCGGCCGCTGTACGTCGTGCTGCCGGACGCGGTCGAGCTGCGCGTGACCGAGACCGCCGAGCCGATGCACCAGCGCGACACCAGCGCGATGAAGACGGCCACGCTCGAAAACGGCATCGAGGTGCTCGTGCCGCTGTTCATCAAGACCGGCGACCTGGTGCGAATCGACACCGCGACCGGCAGGTATCTGGAGCGGGCGAAGGCCAAAGGCGGTTGAACGGAAGGCGGCCGCGGCGCATCGCCGTCCGCCTTGGTCTTCAGTCGATGCGGGCGAGCACGTCGCGGATCGTCTCGACGATCCGTTCGATCTGCGCCTTCTCGATGACGAGCGGAGGAGACAGCGCCAGGATGTCGGCGGTGAAGCGCACCAGCACGCCCGCCTCGAAGCACTTGATGTGCGCCTCGAGCCCGCGCGCGCCCGGCGCGCCGGGACGCGGCTCCAGCTCGATTCCGCCGACGAGTCCGAGGTTGCGGATGTCGATCACGTGGCGCGCGCCCTTCAGCGAATGCAGCGCCGCCTCGAAGTGTGGCGCCATGTCGCGCGCGCGCTCGAACAGCTTCTCTTCGACGTAGAGCTTTTGTGTCGCGAGCAGCGCGGCGCACGCCAGCGGATGCGCCGAATACGTGTAGCCGTGCAGGAACTCGATCTGTCCTTGCGGCGCGGCGTCGACGATCGTGTCGAAGACGCTGGTCTTCGCGATCACCGCGCCCATCGGCACCGCGGCGTTGTTGATCGCCTTCGCGCAGGTCAGGATGTCGGGCGTGACGTTGAAGCGGTGCGCGGCGAAGGTCGCGCCGAGCCTGCCGAAGCCGGTGATCACCTCGTCGAAGATCAGCAGGATGCCGTGCCTGTCGCAGATCGCGCGCAGCTTCTCGAGGTAACCCTTGGGCGGGATCAGCACGCCGGCGGAACCGGCCATCGGCTCGACGATCACCGCGGCGATGTTGCTCGCGTCGTGCAGCGCGACGATGCGCTCGAGCTCGTCGGCGAATTCGGCGCCGTGCGCGGGCTGTCCGCGCGAAAACGCGTTGCGCGCCGGATCGTGCGTCGAGCGCAGATGATCGACCCCCGCCATCAGCGCGGGGAACGCCTTGCGGTTGCCGGGAATCCCGCCCGCCATCGTGCCGCCGACGTTCACGCCGTGGTAGCCGCGCTCGCGCCCGACGATGATGCGGCGCGCGGGCTCGCCTCGCGCCCGGTGATACGCGAGCGCCATCTTGATCGCGGTGTCGGCCGACTCCGACCCCGAATTCGTGAAGAACACGCGCTGCATGCCCGCCGGCGCGAGCTGCGCGATCACGGTCGCCGCCTCGAAGGCGATCGGGTGTCCCATCTGGAACGGCGGCGCGTAGTCCATCGCCGCCGCCTGCTTCTGCACCGCTTCGACGATCGGCCTGCGGTTGTGGCCGGCGTTGACGCACCACAGCCCGGCGGTGCCGTCGAGGATCTGCCGGCCGTCGGGCGTCCAGTAGTACATGCCGTCGGCCTTCGCGAGCAGCCGAGGCGCGGCCTTGAAATGGCGGTTGGCGGTGAACGGCATCCACCATTCGTCGAGCGAGATCATCGTGCCGGCGAGCGGGTTGTCGAGTTTCATGCGGGCCTCGTCAGGGCGGCAGCAGGCGGAAAGAGGAGAAGAACGTCTCGAGCACGTCGTCGGTCAGCTCGCCCTCGGCGCCGAGCGCGACGACCTGGTAGAAGCGATCATCGGCCACGTAGAAGCGGGCGGCAAGCTGCGCCGCACGGCCGTCGGCGCCGATCTTTCCGCGCGCCGCGACGGCTTCGGCCACGCGCAGCGTGTGCCCGCCGGCGGTCACGAGCGGCGCAGGCCGCTGCCAGATAACGTCGCCGCCGATGTTGCGCACGAGCCCGTCCCGAAAGAACGCGACGGCCCGCCGGATCGCGACGGCGTCTTCCAGCGCCCGCGGCGGCAGCCGTGCGACGCCGACCGCGAACATGGTCGGTCCGACGCCGGTCGAGATCATCGTCATCGCGATCCTGCCGCCGTCGAAGTCGATGTCGCGCGTCACCGTCTGCGGCTTGTCCGGGAGATGGACGGCAAAGCCCGCCTCGGCGGAGCGGATCTCGCGCCAGTCGAACCTCGGACTGCACCCGGAGAGCAGCGCGGCTGCGAGCGCGAGCCCGCGAGCGAAACGACGCATCGAGGAAGGGACGGGCGAGCCGGGTTGCCCCGGCTCGGTGGCGCCGGTGCGCGCCTACCTGCGGGGGCCCGGCGTGCGCGACGTCGCCGCGGGCTTCTTCTTCGGCTTGTGCGGACGGGTCTTGCCGTAACTGCCGTTGTAGATCTTGCCGCGCCGCGTGCGCAGATCGCCCTTGCCCATCTTCCCGCTCCGTTTTTGAAGCCGCTGTCGAAGCGCGCGATTATATCGGCGGGTTCTCGTGGGGCACCCGGGGTCGGCGTCCGATCATTTTCTCCGAACGCGGCCCGGTTGCCCTGGTTTGCCGCGTAGCGGCCATGTCCGCGCGGCCCATCGGCCCGCACGCGGCGGGGGTCGGCACTCGTGCGGAGGTTCGCATGTGGGATCTGTTCCGACGGTATTACCCGCACGTGGCGGCGGTGGTGCTGCTCGCGCCGCTCGCGCTCGGCGACCTCGACCTGTTCATCCTCGCGATGGCCGCCGCGATCGCGCTCGTCCCCTGCGCGTACGGGCCGGACGTCGACGAGATCGCCAGGCGCACCTTCGAGCGCGACGAGCGCTGAGTTCGACCGGCGCCTAGAATCTTCGCGACGACGCGACGGGGAGATCTCATGGCACTGGTCGTATTCAGATCCAAGGCCGCGGGCGAGATTTTCATGTTCGCGGAAACCGCGCGCCGCATCTTCGAGATCATCGGCAAGGCGGAAGCGCCACGCGGGGTGATCACGGCCGAGCAGGTGCCCGAAGCGCTCGCCCGCCTGACCGCCGCGGTCGAGGCGGAGAAGGCGCAACTGAAGGCCGCGCAGGCGCAGGCCGAGGAAGCCGAGCGGCGCGGCGAAGACGAGGCCGGCAAGGGTGAGCGCGCGATCACGCTCGCGCAGCGCGCCTACCCGCTGATCGAGATGCTGCGCGCCGCACAGAAGAAGAAGGTCGAAGTCACCTGGGGTATCTGAGATCAGGCCGCCGGTCGACCTCCGCGGTTCGCACGACCGGCCACGTCGATCCGTACGCCTAGAATGGGTCCGTGCCCGCGGCGACCGACAGCCGCGGGATTGGGGGGAGGTCGAGTGTCGGAGCATCTGACCGCCTGGCAGCGCGGCTTCGGCCGTCAGCTCTGGTTGGGCGCATTGGCGTTCGCTCTGCTGGTCGGCGGATTCGTCCTTGCGCTGCGCTCCGTCCAGCTCGATCGCGCGCTGCACGAGCGCTACCAGAACGCGCTGGCGCTGGCGCAGTTGTCGCTCGAAGTCCAGCACCTCGTCGCCGACCTGCGTGCCGGGCACACCGGCGCGCACGATCCGCAGCACGTCCTCGCGCCGGCGGACTTGCGACGCGCGATCGACGCACGGCTCGCCGCGATGGCGCGACTGCCGCTGACGCGGGAAGAACACGGCCGAGTCGAGCAGATGCGCGAGGCGTTGCGCGATGCCGAGGCGAATGCGTCGGCTTCCGGCGACGCGCACATCCGGATCGATCGCGCGCTGCACGCGCTCGTGGCCACCGTGCGCGAACGCACGGAGCGGGCGGCGGGCGA
>JBKBSH010000232.1:0-4398 GCA_046291795.1 Burkholderiaceae bacterium
CTTCGCGACGCGCCGCGTGGCCGGCGCCGACTACCGCGTCTATTCGCTGCAGGCGCCGCGCCGGCGCGGTTCGATCCACGTCGCGCAACCGCTCGCCGCGCGCGCCGCCGCGGCGCAGGCGGCGGCGCTGCGGCTGCTCGCACCGGGGCTCGTGTTCGCGCTCGCGCTGGCCGCCGGCGTCTGGCTGATCGTGCGTCGCGTCACCGCGCCGGTGGTCGGCTTCTCGCGGGCGATCGACGCGCGCACGCCGGGCGACGCGACGCCGGTGCGGCTCGACGCGTTGCCGGAGGAACTGGCGCCGGTCGGCCACGCCGTCAACCGGCTGCTGGCGCGCGTCGACGAAGCGCTTCGGCACGAGCGCATGCTCACGGCCGACGCCGCGCACGAGCTGCGCACGCCGCTGGCGGCGCTGCGTGCGCAGGCGCAGGTCGCCCTGCGCGCGCTCACCGACGCCGAGCGCAGCGAAGCGCTGCGCGAACTGATCGGCGGCGTGGACCGCGCCGCGCGCGCCGTGGAAAGCGTGCTGACGCTGGCGCGGCTCGACGCGACGCGCATCGACCCGGCGGCGGCTCCGGCAGTTCGCGTGGACGAACTCGCGCGGCTGGTGGCTGCCGAGTTCGATGCGGCCGCTCGCGCGCGCGGCGTCGCGCTGGAACTGGACCTGCCGCGGCTCGAACTGCGCGGCGACGCCGACGCTCTCGCGATCCTGTTGCGCAATCTGCTCGACAATGCGTTGCGGCACGCGGCGAGCGCCGTGCGCGTGGCCGCGCGCGCGGCGGATCGCTCGATCGTGCTGACCGTGTCCGACGACGGCCCCGGGATGCCGGTCGAGCAGCGCAGCCGCGCGTTCGACCGCTTCTATCGTGGCGCCGAAGGCGGCGGTGCGGGATTGGGACTGGCGCTGGTCAAGCGCGTCGCCGAACTGCACGGCGGCAGCGCGTCGTTCGTCGACGGCTTGGGCGGCCGCGGGATCGGCGTCGAGATCGTGCTCGCGCGCTGATTCAGGCCTGGTCCGCCGTCTCGGCCTGCGATGCGACGGTCACGCGCGTGGCGAGCACCTTGTCGATGCGCCGGCCGTCCATGTCGACGATCTCGAAGCGCCAACCGGACCATTCGACCGCGTCACCCGTGCGCGGCACGCGGCCGAGCAGCAGCATCACCATGCCCGACAGCGTGTTGTAGCGGCCGAGTTCCTCTTCGGGCACGAGCGTGAAACCGAGCCGGTCCTTCAGTTCCGGAATCGGGATCAGGCCGTCGAGCAGCCACGAACCGTCCTGCCGCTGGATCGCCCATGCGTCCTCGGAGCGCGGGGTCTTGAACTCGCCGGCGATCGCCTCGAACAGGTCCTGCAGCGTCACCATGCCCTGGATCTCGCCGTACTCGTCGACGACCAGCGCCATGTGCGCGGTCGACGACCGGAAGTTCTCCAGCAGCTCCATGCCGGTCAGCGACTCCGGCACGTACACGGGCGTTTCCAGGTTCTTGCCGAAATCCGGGCGGCCATCGCGAATGGTCTGCATCAGAAGCTGGCGCGCGCTGATGATGCCGAGCACTTCGCGCAGCCCGCCGCGGCAGACCGGGAAGCGCGAATGGTCGGTGTCGAGCACCTTCTTCAGGTTGTCCTCGAAGGGCTCGTCGAGGTCCAGGTAGACGATGTCCGAGCGCGGCGTCATCAATGAAGCGATCTGGCGGTCGTCGAGGCGGAAGACGTTGCGCACCATCGTGCGCTCCTGCTCGTCGATCACGCCCGATTCGGATCCCTCCTGGATCAGCGCGTGGATCTCCTCCTCGGTGACCGCCGTGGCGCCGCGGCCCTTGACGCCGAGCAGTCTCAACAGCAGATCGGTCGATCCCGACAGCAGTCGCACGAACGGCTTGGCGACCAGCGCGAGCCAGCCGATCGGCCGTGCGACGCGGCGCGCGATCGTCTCGGCGGCGATCTGGCCGACCCGCTTCGGCACCAGTTCGCCGAGCACGATCGAGAAGTAGGTGACCACGACGACGACCAGTCCGGTCGCGGCGATCTGGGCAGCCTTCGCCTCGGCGCCCATACGCACGAGCCAGGTCGTCAGCGGCGCGGCGAACGCGGCCTCGCCGACGATGCCGCTCAGGATGCCGATCGAGGTGATGCCCACCTGGATCGTCGACAGGAAGCGCGTCGGCTCCTCGTTCAGCGCCAGCGCCGCCGCCGCGCCGCGGTCGCCCTGATCGACCAGCACCTGCAGCCGCGCCTTGCGCGCGGTCACCAGCGCGATCTCGGACATCGCGAAGACGCCGTTGAACAAGATCAGGACGAACAGCAGCAACAATTCAGAGGGCATGAGCGCTCCGCGCGGGCCGATCCGGTCGGATCCACGGGCGGAGTCTAAGGGTCACCCCGGGTGGGGGATTTGACGCACGGCGACCGGTCGGCGCGGTTCGCGCGACACACGGGCGCAAGCATCGCCCCGCTTTGCAAAGCGGGCACTCGCGCACGCGCCGGGCGAAGCGTGCGGGCGATCTCGCCGCGGCCACTGCGGCGGCAAGCGCGCAACGTCAGCGAAACGCCAGGCGATCCAGGTCGAGCGTGGCTCGCGGACGTGTCTGCGGCAGCAAACCGGCCACGTGCTCCGGAACCAGGCTCGCCGCAGCCATTTCGAGCACGATCTTCAGATGCGACGGCCGCAGCGGTTTGCGCAGCGCGATCGGCGGCATCGCGTCGCCGTACAGGCGCGTGGCGGTGGCGGCAGCGTCGGCGCCGAGCAGCAGGATCGCGGCGTCCTCCGCGTCGCGCCGGCGCAGCCCGCGCGCCAGCAGCAGCGCATCGACCGGCGCCTCGTCGGCGACGACCCATGGCAGCACGTCAGACGCCATCGAGGTCACCAGCGCGCGAACGAACCGCTCGTCGTCGTCGCTGAAGAACGCGAGCCCGAGGCGCAGCGGGGGTTCGATCGTCGCAGGCTTCATCGCGGCATACGCAAGGCGGCTGGCCCGATGTTCGCACGCGTGCGCGCGCGCAGCGTCCCGCAAACCGGCGAACACGCACGCATGACGGCAGATGTCGATCGAACGCGCGCGATCCGCGCCCTTTCAGATGTCCTGCCGCTGCTCCAGCAGTGAAACCAGGCCCTCGAGCGCGGCGACGATCGCCTGCGTCCGCACGGCCGCTCGGTTGCCCTCGAAGCTGCGCGTCGCGGTCTTGACCCAAGGCGCGGCAGCCGGATCGCGCTTGATCGCCCAGGCGAAACAGACGGTGCCGACCGGCTTGTCGAGCGTGCCGCCGCCGGGCCCGGCGACGCCGGTGACCGCAACGGCGATCTGCGCATGGCTGTGCGTCAGCGCGCCGAGCGCCATCGCGCGCGCCACCGGCTCGCTGACGGCGCCGAACTCGCGCAGGTACACGGGCGAGACGCCGAGCATCTGCCGCTTGGCCTCGTTCGAATAGACGATGAAGCCGCGGTCGTACCAGCCGCTCGAACCGGCGACCTGAGTCACCGCGAAGCCGATGCCGCCGGCGGTGCAGGATTCGGCCGTGGCCAGCACCAGGCGCTGCTCCACGAGCAGTTCGCCGAGCCGTTCGGCCAGCCGCAAGATGTGGTCGACGATGTCGTTCATCGTTGCATCCATCAGGCGAGCCGGTACCAGACCGCGAACGCGAACAGTGTGTAAAACGCGGCGACCAGATCGTCGGCCATCACGCCGATCCCGCCCTTCCAGCGTGTGTCGAGCATGCGGATCGGCGGCGGCTTGGCGATGTCCAGCACCCGGAACAGCAGAAAGGCGAAAGCCTGCTGCAGCACCGGGTTGGCGGCCCCATCGGGCAGCATGACGAGCACGGCCCAGAAGGCGACGATCTCGTCGATCACGATGTGGCCCGAATCCGCCTGACCGAGCCGCTCGCCGGCTCGCCGCGCGGCCCACGCGCCGAGCGCGAGCCCGACGCCGATCACCGCGAGCCAGCCGGCGTCGGTGAGCCAACGATCGAGCGCGACGAAGCTCGCCCATGCGAACAGCGTGCCCCAGGTGCCCGGAGCGGTGCGCGGCATGCCGCTGCCGAAACCGAGCGCGATCATGTGCAGCGGGTGCTCGCGCAGGAAGCGCCAAGTCGGCACGCGCGCCCCGTCGCCGGCGCGCGGCGCTTCGCCTGCGGCGCGGCTCGCGCGTTCGGGCATGGACTGCGGCGGCAGTGAAGCGTTCATCGCGCGAAGTGGTCGTATCCGTGGTACGTAGTGTCCACGAGCCCGCCTTCGGCGTCGAGCACTTCGAGTCCGCCCTGCGCGGTCATGGTTCCGATCCGGGTCACCGCCACCCCCGCTGCGGCAGCCGCAGCCAGCACCCGCGCGCGGGCGGACGGGGGCGCCGTGAACAGCAATTCGTAGTCGTCCCCGCCGGCGAGCGCGCAGCGCCGCTGCAGCGCCT
>JBKBSH010000233.1:0-4304 GCA_046291795.1 Burkholderiaceae bacterium
GGATTGACCACGCGAACCGGCTCCGCGTTGCCGGCGAAGTCCTGCTCCCACATCGGGTCGACGAACGAAAAGTTCACCAGCTCCTGGTAGCCAGCGGCGACCAGTTCGCGTCGCAGCGCGTGTACGGGCCGTCGTGTCTCCGGCTGCGCGCGCATCACCGCAGGCGCGAGCGGCGGCCGCGCCGGAATTCGATCAAAGCCCCAAAGCCGCGCGACCTCTTCGATCAGGTCCTCTTCGATCTCGAGGTCGAAGCGGTACGACGGCGGAGTCACCCGGAACTCGCCCGGCGTTCGCTCGGCGGCCAAGCCGAGCCGGCTGAACGCGGCGGCGATTTCCTCGTCCGGGACCGGCACGCCGAGCACGCGGCGGCAGCGTTCGGTGCGCATCCGTACCGGCTTGCGCTCGGGCAGCCGCAGTATCTGGTCATCGACGGGTCCGACCTTCGTTTCGGACGTTCCGCAGATGTCCAGGATCAGGCGCGTGATGTATTCGATGTGCTCGACCGTCGTCGCGAAGTCGACGCCGCGCTCGAAGCGATGCGACGCATCGGTGGAAAAGTTGTATCGACGCGCGCGCCCCTGAACGGCCTCGGGCCACCAGAAGGCGGCCTCGACGTACACGTTGCGCGTGTCCAGCGTGACCGCGGTCGCTGCTCCGCCCATCACGCCGGCGAGCGCCTCGACGCCGCGGTCGTCGGCGATCACGCCGACCCGATCGTCGACCTCGACGACCTGGCCGTTGAGCAGTTCCACCTTCTCACCGACGCGGCCCCAGCGGACCTGCAGACCGCCCGCGACCCTGTCGAGATCGAACACGTGCGAGGGCCGTCCCAGTTCGAGCATCACGTAGTTCGAGATGTCGACCAGCGCGGAGATCGGCCGCTGGCCGCTTCGCTCGAGCCGCCGTTTCATCCAGTCGGGTGTGGCTGCCCGCGCGTCGACACCGCGGATCACGCGACCCGAAAAGCGTCCGCACAGGTCGGCGTGATGGACCTGGACGGGCAGCCGCTCGTCGGTCGTCGGCGAGACTTTCGCGAAAGTCGGCAGTGCAAGCGAAGCGCCGGTCAGCGCAGCGACTTCGCGCGCGATTCCGATCACGCTCAGGCAGTCGCCCCGGTTGGGCGTCAGCTTGATCACGAACCGGCGATCGTCGAGCGCGAGGACCTCGCGCACGTCGCGCCCGACCGGCGCATCCGCCGGCAACGCGAGCAGGCCGCTATGGTCGTCCGACAAACCCAGTTCGCGCGCCGAGCACAGCATGCCCTGCGACTCGATACCGCGCATCTTGGCGGGTTTGATCCGGAAGTCGCCAGGCAGAACGGCGCCGACGAGCGCGCATGGCGCCTTCATCCCCGCCGCAACGTTGGGCGCGCCGCACACGATGGCGAGCGGTGCGCCGGTCCCGGCATCGACCCGGCAGACCGTGAGCCTGTCCGCGTTCGGGTGTTTGTCGACGGCGAGCACTTGCGCGACGACCACCCCGGAGAACGGCGGCGCCACCGGGTCGCACGCCTCGACTTCGAGCCCGCCCATGGTCAACCGCTCGGCCAGTTCGTCGCTGCCGATCGGCGGGTTCACGTAGGCACGCAGCCACTGTTCGGAGAATTGCATCGTGGAGTGTCCGCTGACGCGGCGTCAGTTGAACTGCTGCAGGAACCGCAGGTCGCCTTCGAAGAACAGTCGCAGGTCGTCGACTCCGTAGCGCAACATCGTGAGACGTTCCAGGCCGGAACCGAAGGCGAAGCCGATGTGGCGCTCGGGGTCGAGTCCGAAATTGCGGACCACCGACGGATGCACCTGCCCGGCGCCCGAAATCTCCAGCCACTGGCCTTTCTTGGGACCGCGGGTGAACATCATGTCGATTTCGGCCGAAGGCTCGGTGAACGGAAAGAAACTCGGCCGGAAACGCACCTGCAGGTCGTCGCTTTCGAAGAATCGGCGAAGGAAGTCCGTATACACACCCTTCAGGTCGGCGAAGCTGATCTGCTCGTCGATCCACAGCCCCTCGACCTGGTGGAACATCGGCGAGTGCGTCGCGTCGGAGTCGACGCGATACGTCCGTCCCGGCGCGATCACCTTGATCGGCGGCGCGTGCATGCGCGCGTAGCGCACCTGCATCGGCGACGTGTGCGTGCGCAGCAGCAGCGGCTTTCCTGCGCTGTCCTTCATATCGACATAGAACGTGTCCTGCATCGATCGCGCGGGGTGATTCTCCGGGTTGTTCAGCGCAGTGAAGTTGTACCAGTCGGTCTCGATCTCCGGACCGTCGGCAACGTCGAAGCCGATCGAGCGGAAGATCTCCTCGATGCGCATCCACGTGCGGATCACCGGATGGATGCCGCCCGGGCTGCACTTGCGGCCGGGCAGCGTCACGTCGATCGACTCCTGCGCGAGCCGTGCGCCGAGATCGGCGTCGGCAAGCGCCTGCCGGCGTTCGGCAAGCAGCCGTTCGATCGCCTCTTTCGCGGCATTGATCCGTGCGCCGCGAACGCGCCTTTCCTCCGGCGTGAGCTTGGCCAGCCCTTTGAGCAGTTCGGTCACGCTGCCGGTCTTGCCCAGAAAGCGCGCCTTCTCGTTTTCGAGCACGGCCGGGGTATCGGCCGCCGCGAACGCGGCCCGCGCCTGTTCAACCAGTTCGTCGAGTGTTTCCATGAAGAAAAAACGGGACCCGCCGCCAAGGCCAGGCCCCGTTTCCAAGCGAAAGCGCCCGCCCGGGGCGCATCGGTTAAGCGGCGAGGCTGGACTTGACCTTTTCGACGATCGCCGCAAACGCCGGCTTGTCGAGCACGGCCAGGTCGGCCAGCACCTTCCGGTCCAGATCGATCGCGGCTTTCTTCAGGCCGTTGACGAATGCGCTGTACGTGAGGTCATGCTCGCGCACCGCAGCGTTGATGCGTGCGATCCACAGCGTGCGAAAGACGCGCTTTTTCTGCCGGCGGTCGCGGTACGCGTACTGGCCCGCCTTCATCACCGCCTGTTTGGCGACGCGGAAGACGCTCTTTCGGCGCTGCGTGTACCCCTTGGCTTGGGCCAGGACCTTCTTGTGCCGCGCGCGGGCGGTCACACCACGTTTGACTCGAGGCATGGCGTCGTCCCTCCGTTACGCGTATGGCAGCATCCGGCGCACCGACTTGACGTCGGACTCGTGCAGCTCCACGGGGCCGCGCAGGTGGCGTTTCGCCTTCGTCGTCTTCTTGGTCAGAATGTGGCGCTTGAACGCCTGCGCGCGCTTGATCGATCCGCTGTTGCGGACGATGAAGCGCTTCGCAGCGCTCTTTTTGGTCTTGAGCTTGGGCATCGTGCCCTCCTTTCTTCGATGAACGCAGGCGCCCTCGCGGGACTTGCGGCCTGCCTCCACTTGTATCGCCCTTCGCCGGCGACCGACCGGCAACGGGCGGCCTGAAACTACTTCTTCTTCTTCGGCGCCAGCACCATCACCATCTGCCGGCCTTCGAGCTTCGGCATCGCCTCGACCTGGCTGATGGCCTCAAGATCGTTGCGCACGCGCTCGAGCAGCTTCAGACCGAGTTCCTGGTGCGCCATCTCGCGCCCGCGGAATCGCATCGTGACCTTGGCCTTGTCGCCTTCCTGAAGAAACTCCTGCAGCTTGCGCACCTTGGTCTGGTAATCGTGATCGTCCGTCGCGGGACGGAACTTGATCTCCTTGACCTCGATGACCTTCTGCTTGAGCCTCGCCTCGTGCGCCTTCTTCTGTTCCTGATACTTGAACTTGCCGTAGTCCATCAGGCGACAGACCGGCGGAACGGCGGTGGGGGCGATCTCGACGAGGTCGACGTCCTTTTCCTCTGCAAGGCGCAGCGCCTCGGCCAGTTTCACGATCCCGAGGGGTTCGCCGTCGACCCCGACGAGCCGGACTTCCGGCGCGGTGATCTCGCGGTTGATCCGATGCGAAGAACGATCCTGTGCGATGGTTTGCAGCTCCGAAAAAGAAAAAACTAAGCCGTGCCACCCACGTTGCGGCGCTGCGCGACATCCTCCGACAGTCGCGCCGCGAATGCGTCGATCGGCATCACGCCCAGATCGACGCCGCCACGGGCCCGCACGGCCACCGTCCCCGCTTGCATCTCCTTGTCCCCGACCACGAGGATGTATGGAAGCTTCTGCAAACTGAGGGCGCGGATTTTATAAGTGATCTTTTCGTTACGCAAATCAGCCTCGACCCTAAAGCCTTGTTTTTTCAGCTTTTGGGTCACATCGGCGGCGTAACCCGCCTGCGCCTCGGAAATGTTCGCGACACCCGCCTGAACCGGCGCGAGCCACGGCGGCAGCGCGCCGGCGTGGTTC
>JBKBSH010000234.1:0-4301 GCA_046291795.1 Burkholderiaceae bacterium
GCTTCTCGACGTAGACGCGCGAGCACGCGGAGCACTTCTGCCCCTGCAAGCCGAATGCGGAACGCACGATGCCGGTGGCCGCGCGCTCGAGGTCGGCGTGACGGCTGACGATGGCGGCGTTCTTACCGCCCATTTCGGCGATGCATGGGCGGGGCCAGCGACCGTTGGCGAACTTGCGCAGGATCGCCATACCGACGTCATAGGAGCCGGTGAACGTGATACCGGCGATGCCGGGGTGGTCGACCAGCGCCGCACCGGCTTCGCTGCCGCTGCCGGTGACGTAGTTGACCGCGCCGGCGGGCAGACCCGCGTCGCGCAGCACTTCGAGCAGCAGCCAGCCGCTCCAAGCGGTGTCGCTCGCGGTCTTGAACACGACCGTGTTGCCGGCCACGAGCGCAGCGGCTACCGGACCGCCGGCCAACGCGTACGGAAAGTTGAAGGGCGCGATGACCGCCCATGCGCCGTACGGTTTGAGCACGGTGCGGTTGCGGCTGGTCCAGCCGGCGAGCGGATCGTTCGGCAACTCGCGCACGAAGCCTTCGTTGGCCTCCATCTGATCGCAGTACCAGGTGAACAGGTCGGCGGTTTCCTGTACCTCGCCGAGCGCTTCCATCCGGTTCTTGCCGACCTCGAGGGCGACCGCCGCGGCGATGTCGTACACGCGCTCCTCGATCAGCGCGGCGACGCGGCGCAGAGCCGCGACGCGCTCGCGCCACGGCGTCGCCGCCCACGCGGCGAACGCCTTTTGCGCGGCGAGCACGGCGGCATCGACGTCGGGCGGCGTCGCAGCGGCGAAGCGGCCGATCAGCCAGTCGCGCGCGATCGGCGAGCGCACTTCGAAGCTGCGCGCGGCCATGCGGGCGCGCCCGTCGATCCACAACGGATACTCGCGTCCGAGTGCCTGTTTCACCCGCGCGAGCGCCGCATCGAATCGCTCGTGCAGCGCTGCGGGCGGATCGAACATCGTGGAATACGTCAGCTTGAATCGATCGGCTTGCGCCATCGTCGTGGTCTCCGTCGCGTCATCGCTTCACGGATGCTAGCCCCGATCGGTCGAATGGCGCCGCGCCGGCAGCGCGTTCGTGAGCGCGCGTCGCGGCGTTGCCGTCGATGGAACCGACCGAGTGGTGCCCGGCGCGATGGAACACGAGAGCGTCCCGGCGACCACGCGCATCGCGCGAATGCGCATCGTCGCGCCGAGCACGCATTGACGAGGGCGCCGGGCAACCGCGATGATGCCGTCCTCCGTCCGGCGATCTTCATTGCCGGTGGCCGCTTTGCGCGCGGGCGGTGAGCGAGCGCGTGCAGGCGCCGCCAGCATGCGGTCAGCGCGTGGGGCGTGAGCGAGCCGGACCTTGCGTCTGCGACTTGCGCCGTCGAGCCCTGCGGACGTGCGCGCAGCGGAACCGAGTCATAGGAGCCAGTGTGCGCTCACAATCGAGCAAGCGGTCTGCGGATACTGCGCAGCAGTGGGAGCAGACGAGAGCGACCGACTTTGCGATCACCACGGTCAATGTCCCGGACCGGCTCGACATGCAGGAAGTGCGGGCGCGCGCCGACGAAGATGACGAAGCGCCGCGTCGGCGGTTGGTCTTCGACGCCTACTGGCTGAGGGTCTGGTTCAAGCGATTGCTGGTGATCGGCATCCTTGGCGCCCTGGTCTATTTCGGCTATCTCGAGCTGCTCCCCTTGCGCGACGACGTTTCGCCTGCGGGGATCGCGGCGCGTCTCACACGTGGCTTCGGGCAGCCGGTGCGAGTGGCCGGCGCCGAGTTTCGCTTCACGCCGACGCCGCGCCTGGTCGTCACGGGCGTCGATGTCGGGGGCGCGTATCGACTCGGTGAGGTTTCGCTGCACTTCAACTGGGACGATGCGCTCCGCGCACTGCGTGGCGGAACCTGGATCTGGGGCGAGGCCGCCGTGGCACCGCTGAAGCTCGATGCGACGCAAGGGCTCGCGCTTCTGAAATCGCTCGATGCAGCCACCGCCGCGATCCCGCCGACGATCTCGACCATCCGTTTCGAGTCGATCGAGCTGACCGGGGTGCCGCTTCTACCGAGCAAGTACGAAGTCGTCGCGAGGCGCGGTCCCGACGGCCGCTTCGCGGCGGCCAGCCTGAGTGAGATCGGCATCGAAGGACGGATGAAGCTCATGATGGTCGCCCGTCCCGATCGCGATTGGGGCGATGTGGTCGAGTTCCAGCTCGACGCGGAAAACTGGGCCTTGCCGGTCGGGCTCGCTGCCCGCTGGGGCGAGGTCGTTGCGACCGGTCGCGCTCGCGCGAACCTGATCGAGGTCGGCAGCTACAGTTTGAGCGGCGCCTTCGGCGTCGTTCAGGGCCAGATGATCGGGGCACGCGATGTCGAGTGGGCCATCACCGGAACGGCGCGCGCACCCAACCTCGACGTCGAGTCGGTGCTTCTGCACTTGAAGGGTGGCGCGGCCGAGGAGCGATCGAAGGGGCAGTCTGCGGTGCCGTTGCATGGAACTGCGGTACTGAGCCTTGTCGTAGCGGGGCGCGGCGAGACGCTGTCGGAGGCTATCGCACAGTCTGTCGTCGCCGGGCCATTGCAGGTGCGCTGGGCGACGCTAAACGGCATCAACCTCGGCTATGCCGCGACGCGCGGCGGTGCCTCTGCCGGGGCGGGCGGCGGGATCACGCGCTTCAGCGAACTCGACGCCTCGGTCACCATCACGCGTGCCGGTATGACGGTCAGCGACATTCGAGGCCGGGCAGGGGCGATGGCGACGCGTGGGAAGATCGAGGTTGCGCAGGACCTCGGCCTGAGCGGCGCTTTGCGCGTCGATCTCGGCGCTCAGCGTGTCCAAGCGCCGCTGAACGTGAGGGTTCGGGGCACGGCGCTGCAGCCGCAATTCGGTCCTTAGCGGCAACCGGGCTTCGCAGGGGCGCCCGGCGCGCTGTCGCGGCATGGCCGAAGGTTTCACGTGAAACCAGCGCACCGAGCAGCGTTTCACGTGAAACATCGCGGCGGAACCGTCTCATCCAGCAGGCGCGAACCGTATACTGCGCGACCTTTCAAAGGCTCAGTTGTTTCCCCCGGACGCTTGCTGCCATGGACTATCCGACCGAGTTCGACGTGATCGTCGTCGGCGGCGGTCACGCCGGGACCGAGGCCTGTCTCGCCGCGGCGCGTATGGGCTGCAAAACCCTGCTGCTGACGCACAACATCGAGACGCTGGGCCAAATGTCGTGCAACCCGTCGATCGGCGGCATCGGCAAGGGACATCTGGTCAAAGAGGTCGACGCACTCGGCGGAGCGATGGCGAGTGCCACGGACGAGGCGGGCATCCAATTCCGGATACTCAACCGGTCGAAGGGCCCAGCGGTGCGTGCCACGCGTGCGCAGGCCGACCGGCTGCTCTACAAGCGTGCGATCCGTGCCCGGCTCGAGAACCAGCCGAACCTGTGGCTGTTCCAGCAGCCGGTCGACGATCTGGTCGTCGAAGGCCAGCGCGTGGTCGGCGCGGTCACGCAGTCCGGCATCCGCTTCCGCGGGCGCGCCGTCGTGCTGACGGCGGGCACCTTCCTGAACGGATTGATCCACATCGGTCTGCAGAACTACTCGGCAGGCCGGGCTGGGGATCCGCCGGCGATTTCGCTCGCCGCCCGCTTGAAAGAGCTCAAGTTGCCACAGGGCAGGCTGAAGACCGGCACGCCCCCACGGTTGGATGGCCGGACCATCGACTTCGCCCAGTGCGAGGAGCAGCCAGGCGATCTGAATCCGATCCCCGTCTTTTCGTTTCTCGGGCGCGCCGATCAGCATCCACGACAACTGCCGTGCTGGATCACCCACACCAACCCGCGTACGCACGAAATCATCCGCGCCAACCTCGACCGAAGCCCGATGTATTCGGGCGTCATCCAAGGTGTGGGGCCGCGTTATTGCCCGTCGATCGAGGACAAGGTCCATCGCTTCGCCGACAAGCCGAGCCACCAGATCTTCCTCGAGCCGGAGGGCTTGACGACGCACGAGTTCTACCCGAACGGCATTTCGACCTCGCTGCCGTTCGACGTGCAGTTGCAGATCGTGCGCTCGATGAAGGGACTGGAGAGCGCGCACATCCTGCGCCCAGGCTACGCGATCGAGTACGACTACTACGATCCGCGCGCGCTCAAGTCATCGCTCGAGACGAAAGCGATCGAAGGCCTGTTCTTCGCAGGGCAAATCAACGGCACGACCGGCTACGAGGAGGCGGCGGCACAGGGTCTTCTGGCCGGCAGCAACGCTGCGCTCAAGGTGCAGGAACGCGAGCCGTGGTGCCCGCGTCGCGACCAGGCG
>JBKBSH010000235.1:0-4275 GCA_046291795.1 Burkholderiaceae bacterium
AATGAGCCCGGCCCAGAACGCGCCGACCGCGCCGACGAGCACGAGCGCGACCAACCAGCGCGTTCCCGCGGCCGCGTCGCCCGCGCCCGGCGGGTAGCCGGGGACCCACGCCCCCACCACGTTAACCCCCAGCAGCACGCAGCTCGCGAAGACGGCGGCGACGTGTACGAGCACGAGCACAGCCGTGGCGTTGGCCGCGCCTTCGTGCAGTTCTTCGAGCCACCCGGGTCCGATCTCGGCATATGCGGCCCAGCCGGTCGCCGCCGACAGCGTGAGCAGTGCGAGCATCGCGACGATCGCCCAGCTGCCGGCGGGATTGTGACCGAAGTAGTGGCGCGGCGTGCGCGTCGCCAGCGACCGCAGATAGTCGAACACGGCGCGCGGGTCGAGCGGCAGCGAGGCGAAGCGCGCGTAGCGCGTGCCGAACACGCCCCACACGAGCCGGAAGGCGATCAGCCCCGCGACCGTGTAGCCGAGCAGCACGTGCACGTCGCGCCAGCGCTCGGAGTCGGCGGTCAGCCAGGCGCCGGCGAACGACAGCGCGAGCAGCCAATGGAACGCGCGAGTCGGCAGATCCCAGACGAGCGTTTTTCCGGTTTTCATCGCTTGTCCTTTCAGACGTTCGTGCCCGCGGCGCGGTTCATGCGGCGCGCGGCTGGCCGGCGCGCAGGCTCAGCGCCGCGGCACGCGCAGGTTGCTTTCGCTGTAGTCGCCGCGCTCGGCCTGCGTATGGCACGCGCTGCAATTGGACGCGCTCTTCACGTCGGGGCGCTTCCACACGTGCGCCGGGACTTCGTCGTGCTCGCGCGCGAACCAGCGCGTCTCGGTGATTCGCGTCGCGGTCGCGCCGAACTTGCGCTGCGCGCCGGCGTTTGCCGCGAGGTAGGCGGCGATGTCGGCGTGCGCTGCCGCGTCGATGCCGGCGTCGGTGCCGAAGTGCCGGTCGAGCCCGCTCATCACCGCGCGCCACGACTCGGCCGACAGCAGCTGCGGCGGATAGGCGACGTGGCAGCCGCCGCACTCTTCGACGTAGCGCGCATGGTCGAGGCGGAACTGCTTCGATCCGGCGTGCGCCGTTTCGCCGAACAGGACGGCGGCCGTCAGCGCGCCGACGGTCCAGACAACGGCATCGAGGCGGTGGCTTTTTGCTGCGTCGTGCATGTGACCTCCTATCTCTTCAGCGAAACGAGCCAGGTCACGACGTCGCCCTTTTCGACCGGTGTACAGGCGCGCCCGAGCACGTCGTTGCAGTTGCGCCTGAACCATTTCTCGATCTTGGCTGCATCGGTGAAGCGCTCGGCATTGGCCGCCGGCGCGAGCGGCGCGATCGACTTGCCGGTCTTCGCGTGCTTGCCGGTCGCGAGCGGGTTGTCGGTGTGGCAGCTCGCGCAGCTCCATTCGCCGCCGTGCGTGGCCTTGAACAGCCGCTCGCCGCGTTGCGCCGAGAAGCCGGCGAAGCCCGGCGTGGTCGAGCGGGCCGCGGATTCGAGCGAACCCAGGTACGCGGTCGGCGTCTGTGCCGCCGCGTATCCCGCGGCGATCAACGAAGCGGCGGCGAGCACGGCGCGCATCGCGCCTTGTTGCGATGGTACGGTCATGCGGTCGACTTCCTCTGCGAACGTGAGACGGAACGCAGGGTAGGAATCGACCGTTAAGCGGGGATTAAGACGACTCGCGCGCGGGCCGGGCCGGTCTACCGCGACCGCGCCAGCCGCAGCCCGCTGAACTGCCAGCGCGCGTGCGCGGGAAAGAAGTTGCGGTAGCTCGCGCGAACGTGATCGCGCGGCGTGGCGCACGAGCCGCCGCGCAGCACGTACTGGTTGACCATGAATTTGCCGTTGTACTCGCCGATCGCGCCCGGCGCGGGCGTGTAGCCGGGGTAGGGCGAGTAGCTCGAGGCGGTCCACTCCCAGACGCTGCCGAACATCTGCATCAGGCCGCCGGTGTCGGCGGCTGCGCGCGGATGCGGCACCTCGTCGCCGAGCAGATCGCCTTCGATCGCGACCCCGCGGGCGGCGTGCTCCCATTCCGCTTCGGTCGGCAGCCGAGCGCCGGCCCAGCGGGCGTAGGCGTCGGCTTCGTAGTAGCTCAAGTGGCACACCGGCGCCGCGTCGTCGAGCGGGCGCATGCCGGAGAGCGTGAACTCGTTCCACCCGGCACCATCGCCCGCGTCGGCGCGCGACCAGTACATCGGGTGCGCAACGCGCTCGCGCTGAACCCAGTCCCAACCCTCCGACAGCCACAACGCGGGCCGCGCGTAACCGCCGTCGGCGATGAATTCGCGGTACTCGCCGTTGGTGACCGGCCGCTGCGCCAGCGCGAAAGCCTCGAGGAACACGCGATGGCGCGGTGTTTCGTTATCGAAGCAGAAGCCCGGCCCGGCGTGTCCGATCGACGCGACCGTCGCGTCGAACTCGATCCAGCGCAGGGGCGCGGCGTGCGAACACACCGGAGGGCTCGCCGCCGCACGGTACGCGGGCCGCAGCGGATTCTGCGCGAGCAGGTGCTTGACGTCGGTGAGGATGAGCTCCTGATGCTGCTGCTCGTGCTGCACGCCCAGTTCGATGCGCTCGAGCGCCTCACGCGGCGCGCGCCGCAGCAGCGCGAGCACGCGCTCGTCGACGGCGCGCCGCCAGGCGAGCACCTCCGCGAGCGCCGGGCGCGTCAGAAGTCCGCGATTCGAGCGCGCGGGCCGCGCGCCGACGGCTTCGTAGTAGGAGTTGAACAGCATCCGGTACGCCGGATGATGCGGCCGGAAGTCCGGCTCGAACGGCTCCAGCACGAAGGTCTCGAAGAACCACGTCGTGTGCGCGAGATGCCACTTGGCCGGGCTCGCGTCGGTCATCGACTGTGCACCGGCATCTTCGGCCGACAGCGGCGCAACCAGCGCTTCGGTGAACGCGCGCACCGACCGGTAGCGGCGGGCGCGGTCGTCGAACGACGCGTCGGCTGGCAGCGGCCCGCTCATCCGCGACAATGCAGCACGGCGAACCACGCGCGGTCGTCGAGCCAGACGTGACGCGGGGTCCAGCCCGCGGCACGCAGCACGGCTGTGAAGGTCTCCGGCCGGTACTTGTAGCTGTACTCGGTGTGGATGCGTTCGCCGCGCGCGAAGCTGCGCCCGCCGCCCGGCCAGCGCACCGTCACGTCGGCCAGCGCCTCGAGATGCATTTCGATGCGCGTTGCGCGCGCCGAGTAGAACGCGACGTGCTTCCACTGCGCGACGTCGAAGTCGGCGCCGAGCAGGCGGTTGACGTGGCGCAGCACGTTGCGGTTGAACGCCGCGGTGACGCCGAGCGCGTCGTCGTACGCGGCATTCAGCACGGCTTCGTCCTTGATCAGGTCGACACCGATCAGCAGCTGCGCGTCCTCGCCGCCGCAGCCCCGCAGCCTGCGAAGGAAGACGATCGCTTCGTCCGGCGCGAAATTGCCGATCGACGATCCGGGGTAGAAGAACAGGCGGTGCGCGGACGTCACCTCGCGCGGCAGTTCGAGGCCTCGCGCGAAGTCCTGACCGATGCCGACGATCTCGAGGTCCGGATGCTCGCGTTGCAGGCATTCGAGCGCGCTGTGCAGGAAGTCGACCGAGATGTCGACGGCGACGTACTGGCGTGGACGCAGCGCGCCGAACAGGCGCGCGGCCTTCGCGCAGTTGCCGGCGCCCAGGTCGATCAGGGTCGTTCCGGGGCCGACGGCCGCGGCGATCTCGGCGCCGTGGCGAGCGAAGATCGCCGCCTCGGTCCGCGGCGGCGTGTATTCGTCGAGCGCGGTGATCGCCGCAAAGAGCTGCGAACCCAGCGTGTCGTAGAAGTACTTCGGCGCGATCGAAGCGCGCGGCGCGAGCAGACCCGCCTCGAGGTCGGCGCGCAGCTCCGCGGCCGTGGGCAGGTGAGACTGGATCAGCCGAACGCGCGCCCAAGCGCGGTCCGCTCGCGGGGCACGCAGGAAGTCGGTGAAGAAGGGCATGGGCATGCGTCGGGATCCGCCGCGGCAGCTTACAGCCGGGCCGCCGCGCGCTCCACGCCTTGCGTCGGTTAGCGGACTACGCAGTCCTGCGGACGAACGCGAGCCCCTGCGGCACGTCAACCCGGGCGAGCCGCGCGATACAGGTTGATCTCGTCGCGCGTCCGGCGCGCGGCGTCGCTCGCCGCCGCGGCGAAATCCTCGCCGTGCCCCGCGTACAGGATCGCGCGCGACGAGTTGATCAGCAGCCCGTCGCCGCGCGGGGTCTGCCCGGCTTCGACCGCAGCCCGCACGTCGCCGCCCTGCGCGCCC
>JBKBSH010000023.1:0-13005 GCA_046291795.1 Burkholderiaceae bacterium
TGTCGCGGTAGACCAGGCTCACCAGTTCCAGCTGTTTGGCGTGGGCCGCAGGGGCGAGGATAGTCAGCGTGTCTTGCAGCAAGTCGCGCAGGTTGAAGGGGATGCTGTCGAGTACCAGCTTGCCGGCCTCGATCTTCGAGAAGTCGAGGATGTCGTTGACGATCTCGAGCAGCTGCTCGCCGGAACGGTAGACGGCGTCGGCAAAGCGGCGCTGCTTGTCCGACAGCGGCGTGCCGAGCAGCAGCTCGGTCATGCCAAGCACGCCGTTCATCGGCGTGCGGATCTCGTGGCTCATGTTCGCGAGGAACTGGCTCTTGGCGCGGCTTGCGGTCTCGGCCTGTTCCTTCGCGAGCCGCAGGGCGGCCTCGCGTTCCTTCTGCTCGGTGATGTCCTCGAGCACCGTCATCAGGTGTGGCGCGCCCTGCGCGTCGCGGAAGCGCACCGAGTGGCCGCTGACCCAGACGATGCGCCCGTCGCGCGCGATCATGCGGCGCTCGAACTGCGCGGTGACCGCGCCGTCGCGGAATCGCTCGCGCAGCTCGCGCGCCGCGGCTGCATCGTCGGGGTGGATGCGGCCGGCGAGCGCGTCGGTGCCGGCGATTTCGTCGTTTTCGTAGCCGAGCATGCGCGCGTACGCGCCGTTGGCGCGCAGCAGCCGGTAATCGGTCGCCGACTGGATGATCGTCGGCACGGGCGATTCGTCGAACAGCGCGCGGAAATACTCGGCGCTCTCGCGCAGCGCAGCCTCGGCGCGTTTGCGTTCGGTCAGGTCGAGCGACAGCAGCGCGTACTGGAAATAGCGGCCGCGCTCGTCGTACATCGGCTGGCCTTCGACCTCGTGGAAGCGCCGCTCGCCCGCGCGGTTGTACAGGACGAGGTCGACCTTGCACGGCGTGCCGCTCAGGATCGCATCGGCGACCCGCGCGATCGCCTCGGGGTCGGTGTCCGGCCCCTCCATCAGCTTGTGCGTGACCTTGCCGCGCACCTCCGACAGCGTGTAGCCGCTGTGCCGCACGAAGGCCTCGTTGACCCATTCGATGCGGCCGACCGTGTCGAGGATGATCACGATGTGCTCGGTGCGCGACGCGACCATCGCGAGCCGGTGCGCCTCGCGGCTGCGTGCGACGAGCTCGCGTTCGACGCGGTGGCGCTCGGCCACGCGCGACAGCTCGGCGCCGATCGCCTCGACCAGATCGAGCATCTCGGCGGTCGCTTCGACGCGATGGTCGGTGTAGAACTCGATGAACGCGCTGACGTGACCGTGCGCGGTCACCGGGATCACGACACCGGTTCGCAGGCCCGCGGCCAGCGCGACGTCGCGGCGGTCCCACTCGGCGACGCGCGAAAGGTCCGAGACCCAGTGCGGCACGCCGCTGATGTAGGCGCGGCCGAACAGCCCGTTGACCGATCGGCGCACCGTCGCCGACTCGGTCGCCGCGATGAACGCCTCGAAGCGCCCCGCGTCGCGCACGAACCAAAGCGAACGCGGCGGCTGATCCTCGGCGCCGCCCTCCGCAGGCAACAGTGCGACGCGACCGACCGGCCAGTCGAGATACTCGCCGATCTCCTGCAACGCACGCTCCAGGGTCTGCTCGACGGCCTCGGATTCGTTCGCCGCGGCGGCGAGCCCGCGCAGCAGCCGCATCAGCGCGTACTGCCGCTGCAGCTCGAGCCCGTTCTGCAGCTCGTTCATGTGGGCGCGCTTCAGCCGCTCCGAATGCGCCAGCAGCGCGCCGGTCATCGCTTCGAACGCGCGGACCAGACGATCGAACTCGGCGCCGCCGCGCGCGGGCGCGCGTCCCGCGTAGCGCAGCGAAAGCTCCTCGGCGCGCTCGGTCAGATGACGGATCGGCCCGATCACGCGGCGGTTCACGAACGCTCCGATCGCCACCGCGCCCGCGAGCGTGATCGCGGCGACGACCGCGAACCGCGTGCGGGCCGCCGCGCGCAGCGCCTCGTCGGCCGCGTCGGACATGAAGTAGTAGCCGACCGCCAGGGCCCAGACCGCCGCGAGCGCCAGCACCGCGGCAAGGACCGCTGCGACCGAAGGGCCGGTCCCGGCCGCATGCGACGAAGGCGCCTCGACGAGCGCGGGTTCGGCGGCCGGCGCGGGGCCGGCCGCGCGCGGAAAGTCGAGCGCACCGGGCATCGCCCCCGGGTCGAGCGCGGGAGGCATCGAGCCGCCGGCGGGCCGGACGGCGTCGGAACTAAGCCAGGGGAGTCGCATTTGTTCGAAAAGCCCGCGCGCGGTCACAAGCGCAACGCGCCTCGTCCAGGTTTCGGCCGCGCGCCGATCAACTTAACGCAGGCACGCCCCTCGAAAAGCGTGCGGTTGACGCGACTTTTCGGCCCTCCTCGAGCCTTGGCGCGCGTGCCGGCATGCAGCGACTGGCACAATTCGAGCGGTTCGATCGGGTGATCGGAATGCAAGCAGCGAACCGGCGCGGGATCGCGCTGTCGGCGGGAATCGCCGCCGCGGAAGCGGCCGAGGCGGCCCTTCGCCAGGCTCAGGACGCAGCGTTCGGTGCGGCGGCGGTGCCGTGGCTGCTCGGCGCGGCGTCCGTCGGGGCGCTGATCGCGCTCGCGGCGGTCGTGGTCGCGCAGCGCCTGCGCAGCGCGCGCGAGATCGCGACGATGCGCCGCACGCTGACGGCGTCGGCCGACTGGTGGTGGCGTACCGACGCGGCGCTTACGGTGGTCGAAGTCGAGCCGGGGCGCAGGCTGTCGGCTGCGGTCGAACTGCAAAGATTGCTCGGGCGCAAGCCGTGGCAACTGGCCGACGCAGCCGATGCGCCGAAGGCACTCACCGACGCGATCGACGCGCGCGCGCCGTTCTACGACGTGCTCGTTCGCGTGCCGGGCGCGTCGGCCGCACGAACGATCGCGCTATCGGGAACGCCGCTCGTTTCGGCCAGCGGCCGCTTCGCGGGTTACGCCGGCGTTGCGCGCGACCTGACCGACACGCTCGCGGCGGCGCGCGGGCCCAGCCGGGAGCAGGCCGCCGAGATCGAGCGGCTGCGCGGCGAGCTCGAAGCGTGCACGCGCCGCGGTGCCGAGCGCGAGCGTGCGTTCGAGTTCGCGGTCAGGGAACTCGACAGCTTTGCGCACTCGGTGTCGCACGACCTGCGCGCACCGCTGCGCGTGGTCGACGGCTTCGCCAACATCGTGCTCGAGGACTACGGCGACCGACTCGACGACCTCGGTCGGGAGCACCTGAAGCGCATCGTCACCGCCGGGGCGCGGATGAACTCGATGATCGACACGCTGCTCGCGCTGTCGAGGACGACGAGCCGCGAGATCGAGCGCGAACGCGTCGACCTGTCGCAACTGGCGCGCGAGCTCGCCGACGAGCTGCGCGCGCAGGACGCCGGCCGCGACGTCCGGTTCGTCGTCGCCGAAGGACAGGTCGCCGACGGCGACCGCACGCTGCTGCGGCTGGTCCTGCAGAACCTGCTCGGCAATGCCTACAAGTTCACGGCCAAGGTTCCCGCCGCGCACATCGAGTTCGGCGCGCGCAACGACGGCGGCCAGACCGTCTATTACGTGCGCGACAACGGGGCCGGCTTCGACATGCGTTTCGCCGACAAGCTGTTCGGCCTGTTCCAGCGCTTCCACAGCGCCAACGAATTTCCCGGCACCGGCGTGGGGCTCGCGACCGTGCAGCGGATCGTCCGCAAGCACGGCGGGCGGATCTGGGCGGAGTCGAAGCCGGGCGAAGGCGCGACGTTCTACTTCACGTTGTGGGAGCGGCGCTGAGCGGCGCCGTCACGCGACGTCGCCCGTTGCGCTGCGCGAGGGGTCGAACACGCTACCCCAGCTTCCACTCGTTTCCGCACCCGCTGCACTTCACCTTGATCCAGTGCGGCGTCCCCGCTTCCGGCGGGTCGTCGGCGGCGGTGGGCTCGGCGGCGATCACGCGGAACTTCCCCCAGGCCTTGCACTGCGGGCATTCGGCGTTTTCGGCAAACCGTTCGGCGCGCGCCAGCAGCACGCTGAAGCGGCGCCACGCGACGAACATCAGCGTGCCCGCCGCGGCAGCCACGACCGCGACCAGCAGGTAGAACCCGACGGAACGGCGCAGATAATCCATTCCCTCGATCCCCGCCAGCAGCAGGATCAGCGCGAGGAACGCGGCGACCAGATAGCCGTGGCTGACGACCAGCTGGCGTTCGTACCAGCGGCGGAACCCCAGCCGACGGATCTCTTCTGCGACTTTCATCGCCCACCCCGGATCGAGGTTTGAGCAACCGTTGACCGCGCGGCTGACTCGATGGTCGGACCCCGATCAATGATCCTGGTTCAGCGCGGGATCGAGTTGAGCCGGTTGGCCGCGTCGACCATGCTGGCCGCGAGCTCGTCGACCGAACGCCCTTCGGCCCGCGCCTGCGCGCGCAGCGCCTCGAGCGCGCGGTCGTAGTCGAGCCGCAGGCGCTCCATCAGGATGCCGATCGCGACGCTCTGTTCGCGGCCGCTCGCGCCGATCGGCGCGAGTGTGGCCGGCCGCGCGCTTCCGCGCGGCTCGGGTGGCCGTGCCTGCACGCGCGTGAGCGCGGCGCGTACCGCGGGGACGATCTGCTTCACGTCGAGCGGCTTGACCAGATACCCGAGCGCGCCGAGGCGGGTCGCCTCCTCGATGATGTCGCTGTCGCCGAACGCGGACAGGAACATGAAGCCCGTGGTCGTATTGGCGGCCAGGTAGCGCGCGACGTCCATGCCGCTCTTGCCCTGCATCCGCATGTCGAGGATCGCGAGCACCGGTTTGTGCTTGCGCGCGAGCAGGATCGCGTCGTCGCCGTTGTCCGCCTCGATGACATCGAACTCGGCCTGCTTCAGCCCCGCGACGACGGTGGCAAGCACCAGCCGGTCGTCGTCGACGACCAGGATCAGCGGTTTCTTGTCGGTCATGGTCGGTATCTTGGCACGTTCGAATGCCCGCAAGCCGGCGTCGGCGGCGCGACCGCTTAACCGGTGTCCTCGCCGATGGCCGGCGGCGACAGATCGAGCCGGGTCAGTACATGCGCCCCGGCCTGCTCGATCGCGAGCTTCGCCCCGCGGCGCGGCAGCAGCGCCTTGACCAGACCGAGGCCCGACACGCTCGATGCGATCCGCGCCAGGTCGAATCCTGGCTTGAGCTGGCCGCCGTTTTCGATCCGCAGCTCGACCCCTTCGGGCTTGGCCATCACCCGCACCGCGACACCCTGATCGCGGCTGCCGCGGTACTTGATCGCGTTGGTCCCCAGCTCGTTGATCACCAGCGCGAGCGGCACCGCTTCGTTCTCCGGCAGCCCCCAGCGCCACAGCGCCGGCGGCGGCGTCTCGAAGCGGATCTCGACGCCGAACATGTTCGACAGGTTCGTGAAGATGCCCTGCACGACGCCGAGCACCGGCAGCGTCCCGGTCGCGCGGATCTGCAGCCCGTGCACCTGCGCGATCGCCTGGATCTGACCGGCGATCTCGTTCAGCGGACCGGCGAGTTCGGGCTTGGCACCCGCCATGTGCTGCAGCAGCCCCGCCACACCCTGCAGGTTGTTCTTGATCCGGTGGTGCACTTCGCGGACGAGGATGTCGCGCTGCTTGACCGCTTCCTCGATGCGCTGGCGCTCGGCCGCGGTGCGTTCGGTCACGTCGTCGGCCACGCCGAAGACGCGAACGACGCCGTCGGGCATGCGAACCGGGTTCAGCCGCAGTTGCAGCACGCGAACGCCTCGGCTCGGATGGTCGATGCGGACGGTGAGCTCGCCCTTGCGCACCTGCCGCATCCGCGCGACGAGCCGAGGCAGCGCGCGCGCGACCATCGGCGCGTCGTCGAAGTGCACGTGCTTGAGCGCGTTGCGCGGGTTGTCGAGCAGTTCGTCGGCAGAGGCGCCGACCAGCGCCGCGTAGCGCGGGTTCACGTACAGCACCGCGTCGAGGTCGGCCGACGCGATGAACAGCAACTGGTCGATGTTCTCCGCGAACTGGCGGAAGCGCGCCTCGGTCTCGCGCAGCGCCGCTTCGGCGCGCACTTCCTCGGTCAGGTCGTCGATGATCGACATCACGTAGCGCGCCTGCGGCCTGCCGTCGACGTCGCCTTCGAACAGCGGAACGACGCGCTGGTTGACCGTCAGCGCGCGGCCGTCGGCGCGCAACATCACGTCGTGCGGCCGCTCGACCTGGTGGCCTTCGGCGAGCGCCTTGCGGTCCAGCTCCGCGTACAGGTCGGCGAACTGGCGGCCGTACACCTCGTGCCAGGTGCGGCCGATCACCTGCTCGCGGGCAAGCCCCGTGATCGACTCGCCGGCGCGGTTCAGGCTCACGAACCGCCCGGTCGCGGCCTCGCGCACCGACACGAGCACCGGCAGGTGCTCGACGACGAGGTCGAGGTAGTTGCGAACGCGCTTGAGTTCGTCTTCCGAGCGGCGCCGCAGGTCGACGTCCATCAGCGCGAGGATCACCCCGCGCTCGGGCAGCGTCGGATCGATCGGTCGCGCGTTGCCGGCGCACCAGAAGGTCGACCCGTCGGCGCGCCGCATCTGCTTCTCGAAAGTGATGTCGCCCCCCGACACAGGCACTCGGGGGCCGGCTTCGCCGGGCTGCGCGCGGACCGCGTTCCAGTCGGCCGGATCGGCGAACAGCGCGCCGATCTGCAGCTCGCGCAAGTCCGGTTCCGCGTAGCCGAACATGCGCACCGTCGCGGCGTTGGCCTTGACGATCAGCTCGTCGGCGACGTAGAGCATCGCGATCAGCGCGTTGTCGAAGATCAGCTGCAGCTCGGCGAGCGTGGCGCGCAGCTCGCGCTCCGAGCGCTTGCGCTGGTCGATGTTGACGAACGCGAAGATGTAGCCCAGTTCGGGACGCTCGGGGTTGATCGCGCGTCCCTGCACCGCGACCCAGATCGGTTCGCCCTTGCGGCGGAACATGTGCAGTTCGAATTCGCAGACGCCGCGTTCGTTGATGTCGGCATAGCGCTCGGCCAGGCTCGCGAGCAGGAGCTGATCGGTCGGATGCGTGAACAGCTGGATCTGGTTGACGAGTCCGCCGGGCTCGCACGCGAGCAGCTCCTCCATCGCGCTGTTGGCGCGCACCGGACGGCCGTCGCGGACGAACAGCAGCCCGACCAGCGCGGTGTCGAACATCAACTGGCTCTCGGCGAGCAGCGTCTGCAGCTGCGCTTCCTGCGCCTTGCGCTCGGAGATGTCGAGGATCGACGCGATCAGACCGCTCGCGTGCGTGCGCGGGTCCACGGCCCGCAGCGACACCAGCCCCCAGAAGGTCCGGCCGTCGCGGCCGCACATCTGCGCTTCGAAAGCGAGCGGCTCGCCTGCGTCGAGCCGCGCCTGCGCGGCGCCGGCGAGCGTCTCGAACTCGGTCTCGGAAACGAACAGCGCGGCGAAGCGGCGGCCGATCAGGTCCGCGCCGTCGCCGCCGAACATCAGATACGCCTGCGCGTTGCAGCGGATGACGCGCTCGCCGGCCAGATGCAGCACCGCGACCGCGGTCGTGTCGAGAACGACGTTCAGCTCGAGCAGCGATCGCGACAGCGCCTCGCGCTGGCGCTTCATCTCCGAGATGTCCTGGAACGTGTAGATCGCCTCTTCGGCGCGACGGCCCGCGATGCGGGCGCTCTCCGCGGCCCGTTCGTTCGAGTGGATCGGCCGGGCCTGCACCAGACACCAGACCGGCTCGCCGTCGCGACGGAACAGCACGACCTCGGCGCTGGTCGTCTGGTAAGGACGTACCGCCGGCAGCCCCGAGACTTCGTTCGGCGCACGGTTCGCGCGGTCGCGGCACAGGTCCCACAGCGACATGCCGATGACTTCGCCGTCGCCGTAGCCGAACATCTGCGCGAATTCGCGGTTGGCGAGCAGGATCCTGCCGTGCAGCGCCTGCACGACGCCGACGGTCATCGTCTCCAGCAGCGTCTGCTGGTCGCGCAGCAGCACCTGCAGCTGCTCCTCCGCCGTCTTGCGCTCGGTGAAGTTCTCGAGCACGAGCAGGTACTGGCGCTCGCCGTCGGCGCCGGCCCACGCGCGCAACGTGAGCTTGACCCAGGCCTCGTGTCCGTCGCGGTGGCGCACGCGGCGGTCGCTTTCGGTCGCCGACGGCGCCCCGGCCGCGATCGCCGCGCACAGCCGCGCGATCGCGCCGGCGTCGTCGACAGCGAGCAGCGCGGCCGGATCGCCGCCGACGAGCTCATCGGCAGCCACGCCGACCAGTTCGGCCGCGGCACGGTTGGCCTGCACGACATGGAAGCGACTGTCGAGCAGCAGATTGGCGACCGGGCTCTCCTCGAAGACCGTCCGGAACCGCGTCGCCGCCTCGGTCAACTGCGCCTCGATGCGCTTGCGGTCGGAGATGTCGCGCACCAGCCCGAAGATGAACTCGCGGTCGCCGTGCTCGACCCGCTGCAGCACGAGGTCGACCGGGAACTCCGAACCGCGCCGGGTCCGATAGCGCGCCTCGCCGTGAAACGCGCCGCGGCCGTCGAGCTCGCCGAGGATCTGCGCGAAGCCCTCGGGCGTCAGCGACGCGTCGATCGCCGCCAGCGGCATGCCCTTCAAGCGGTCGCGCGCGTAGCCGAGCCAGGCGAGCGCGGTTTCGTTGGCGTCGAGCACCGTGCCGTGCCGGTCGATCTCCAGGACCATCTCGCCGGCCGAGTCGAGCGCCTGGCGCAGCGCCGCGAGCGAGGTTTCGGCGAAGCGCTCGCGGTCGATCCGCTCGACGGTGATGAACACGCCGTCGAAGCGCCCGCGCGCGTCGTACACCGGCGTGCGCTTGACGCGCAGCCACGGCTGGCGCCCGCCGCCGAACTGGTACTCGGTGGTCTGCGGCGAACGCAGCGCGCCGTCGCGCATGCGCGCGAGCTGCCGCATGATGTCCGGGTGCGCGGCGATTTCGGGCACCTCGTCGGGCCGACGCCCGATCACCGCGTCGGCCGGCACGCCGAGCAGTTCTTCGAGATAGCCGTTCCACGCGCGGTACCTGAGCTGGCGGTCGAGCACGCACACGCCGATGCGCGCGGCCGACAGCATCGTCTCGATGAACTCGCCCGCCTCGCGCGATTCTCGCAGCGCCGCCTTCGGCACCGTGACGTCGCGCAGCACCGCGGTCACGTGGCGTGGCGCTCCGCCGGTGGCGTGCTCGATCGCGAGCCGCACGTCGAACAGCTTGCGTCCGGTCGGGTGCGGAAATGCGAACTTGAACCAGCGGTTCTCCTCGCTTTCGAGCACCGCGCCGAGGTTGTCGTCCCACAGCGGCGCGAACGCGGCGAAACGCTCGACCTCGCCGAGCCGACGACCGACGAACTCGCGGCGCGCCACCGCGGTGGCGCGTTCGAGCGCGGGGTTCGCGTAGACCACGCGCAACGACTCGTCGAAGCGGACGATCGCGTCCGGGCTCTCCTCGAAAAAGGCCGGCGGCGGAACGCGCGCCGCGAGCGCGTCGGCGCCGTCCATCGCGAGCGGCGGCGCCGCCGCGGCGCTCGCGGCGCCGCGCCGGTTGCGCGCCGGCGTGGCGAGCACCAGCGTGCGCTCCACCGAGGCGATCTGCGGCGGACCGCGTCGCCGCGTCGCTTTGTGGGTCGTCTTGGTTTCGGCCACCTGCTGCTCTCAGTTGCGTCGCCGTCGACGCCGGGCGAAGGATAGCCCGATGCGTCGGCCGCGACGGCCGCCGGGACCGGGCGCCGACCGCCGGCTACAGGTAGTCGAACAGCGACAGCCGCGAGATCGACGAATAGCTTCGGATCGCGGCGTCGAAAGTGGTCTGCCGGCGCGCCAGTTCGGCGGTGGCCTTCGCGTAGTCGAGATCTTCGACCGCCGACAGCCGGCCCTGGTCTTCGAGCGTGCGCGTCTCGTTCAGGTTCGCATACGCGTCGAGTTCGGCGAGCGCCGCGCCGATGTCGGCGCGCTTGAGCAGCAGGTGATCGAGCGCCTGATCGATCGACGCCTGCGCGCCGGCCAGCGCGGTGGTGAACTTCGCGCGGCCGGCGGCGTCTGCGGCCGGTTGGCGCAAGGCGTCGATCGCCTGTGCGAGCGTGTCGAAGATCGACCGGAATCCGCTCGGCGCGACATCGAACCGGTCGCCGTTGGCGGGCGCGCCGGCGATCGACACGCGGATGCCGTCGAACTCGATCGTCGTCGGGCTCGTGTACGTGCCGCTCGCCACGACCGGCGGCGACGGCGACCCGTCCTGACGCACCACCTGATACGTCGTCGTGCCGCCCGCGACCGAGAATTCGATCGTGTACGGCAGGCCGGTCAGCAGCGTCGGGTTCTGCACCGAGCCGGGGTCGATCGATGCGGCGCCCGTATTGGTTGCGGCCGCCGCCGTCGTGAAGCTGCCGTTGCCCGGCCGCATCTTCATGAACAGCGCATCGCCCGAAAACTTGACCTGCTGCAGGCGGTCGCGCGACACCTCGAGCCGCTGCAGGATCGAGTCGCCGCGGAAGGCGACCGCGTTGCCGGTCTGGGCGAACGGCGCGGCGTTCTCGCGCGCACCGGCGAACAGGTACCCGCCGGCGCCGTCGCCGCTGTTGGCCAGCCCCACCATGCGGCCCAGCACGCCTTCGAGTTCCTGCGCGATCATCCGCCGCTCGCCGTCGCCGAAGGCGCCGTTGCCCGCAGCGACCAGCTTCTCCCTGACGTCCTGCACGGCGTCGATGAACTGCGCGAGCGCCGACTCCCCCTGATTCAGCAGATACCGCGCGTGCCCCTGGTTCTCCTTGAGCTGCTCGAACCGCGCGAGACTCGACCGGATCGAAGTCGCGTCCGCCGCGCCGAGCGGATCGTCGGCGGGCGAACCGATCCGCCTGCCCGATGCGAGCTGCGTCTGCGTGGAAAGCAGCTCGCGCTGCCGTTCGACGATCCCGCGCTCGCCGTTCTGAAACAAGATGTAGGTGGAGACGCGCATGATGATGTCCGTCGGGTAGGGGGCGGCTGACGCTCGCCGGCTCGAATCTGCGATCCTCGCCGCGTCACCTCGAGATGCTCAGGATTTCCTCGAAGATCACTTTCGCCGTCGCGACGACCTTGGCCGCGGCCTGGTACTGCTGCTGGAACTGGATCAGGCGCGACGCCTCCTCGTCGAGGTTCACGCCCGACACGGCGCTTTCGGCGTCGACGGCGTCGCGCAGGATCGACTGCTGCGCGGCGTTGTAGATGTCGGCGCTCTGCGTGGCTGAACCGACGCGCGCGACGACCGCGGCGAACGCGCCCGCGAGCCGGCTGCCGTCGGAGAGCGCAAGATCGGCGAGCTGCGCGAGCGCAATCGCATTGCGGTTGTCGCCGACTCCGCCGACATTGGCACCGACCGTCACCTGGTCGCCCGCCTGCGGCAGCCCGCGCAGCGCGAGGCTCCAGCCGTTGAAAACGATCGGTGTGCCCGGCGTGTAGGGCTGGCCGGTCAGCGTGGTGACGCCGTCGCTGATCGTGTACGTGTTCGGTGCGGTGAACGTGATCGTCGTCGCGTTGGCGAGCGCCGGATTGCGAGTCGGCCCGACCACCGTCAGGTCGTCGACGACGACCGAGCCGAGGTTGGTCGCCGGCACCTGCGCCTGCACGGGGCTGGCCGCGGCGATCTGCGCGGGCTGCGTCAGCGCGACACCGAACGAACGCGCCGCGCCGCGCAGCGGCTGCGCGAGGAACACGTCGCCCGCGGCCGGCGGCGCGCCTGCAAGCGCGAAGCGCAGCCCGTCGTAGTCGAACGCGACGTTGCCGCCGCTCGCCGTATAACCCGACAGCGTCGACGCGTCGACGCGCGCGCCGTCGGCGAGCCGCGTCAGCCAGTACGTCCCGCCCGTGTAGTCGATTCGATAGTCGCTCGCCACGAGCCGGGTCGTGTCGGTGAACGTCACTGCGATCGTCGTCGCCGGGTTGCCGTTGGTGCCGGCAGCGAAGGCGTTGGCCGCGAGCGGCAAGAAGAAGTCGCCGCCCGGCTGGCCGTTGCGATCGTCGCCGAGCCGATGCTGCTGGTTGAACTGGGCGGACAACGCCACCGCGAGCCGGCCCAGCTCGTTCTCGATCTGGAGCAGATCGGTCGCGCGAAACTGCAACAGCCCGGCGATCCTGCCGCCGCCGATACGGTCCGGGTCGAGCGGCACGACGGTGGTGCCCGATCGGATGCCGACCAGCACGTTGCCCGGATCGACTGGATCGAGCGTCATTCCGACTTCCGAGGCACGGTTGCCGACCACCAGCGGCTGTCCGTTGGCGAGGAACAGGTTCACCGCGCCGTCGTCCTGCTCGACCATCGATACGCGGATCGACTCGTTGAGCCGCCGTATCGCCGCGTCGCGGCGGTCCAGCAGATCGTTCGGCGAGCGGGCCGCACCGCGCGCCAGCGCGATCTTGTCGTTCAGATCCGCGATCTCGCGCGCCGCGCGGTTGACCGCGTCGATCTCGAGCCCGAGCTGCCGGTCGGCGCCGTTGCGAAACTCCTGCAGCCGATCGCCGACGTCGTTGAAGCGCGCGGCCATCAGATTGGCGGCCGACAGCAGCGCCTGCCGTGCGGCCGGATCGGCCGGCCGCTGCGTCAGGTCGCCCACGGCGCTGAAAAACTGGTCGATCGTGCCGCCGACCCCCGTGCTCGGATCGGCGAACAGATTCGAGACCTGCGCGAGCTGAAGGTAGCGCGACTCCGACTGGCTCGCCGAAGCCTGCGCCTGATGCGCCTGCTGCGCGAGGAAGTCGTTGTAGACGCGGCGGACTTCGGTGACCGCGACACCCTGCCCGACATAGTTGCCGCCGAGCATGGCGCCGACCTGCGGCGCGAGCACCGTGATCTGCCGCGTGTATCCGGGCGTGTTCGCGTTGGCGACGTTGTTGCCCGCCGTGCGCAGCGCCGTGTACGCCGCGTTCAGCGCGCTGGTGCCGATCGAGAAGATTCCGGTGGACATCCTGTGGCCTTAATTCGGCAGGTCGCCGGGAATCTTCAGACTCGAACGCGGGATCGCAGCGCTCAGAAGTCGTGAATCTTTCTGCTGCGCGGCCCGCTGGCGTCGTTGCGCGGTGCTCGGGCCCCCCCTATCGA
>JBKBSH010000023.1:13015-14809 GCA_046291795.1 Burkholderiaceae bacterium
TGCGCTCCGTGCGCCTAGCCCGCGGGCCGCTCGCGACGAAATCTTCACGACTTCTCATGCCCGACCCCTCACCGCAACCGCCGCGTCGATTGCGCGCGCGAGCTTGGCGCCGTACTGCGGGTCGGTCGCATAGCCGGCGCGCTGCAGTCCGTCGGCGAAGCCGCGCGCGTCGCGCCCCGCGCGCAGCACCTGCACGTAACGCGGGTTCGAACTCATCAACTGCGCCCAGTCGCGAAACGCTTCGCCGTAACTGTCGTACGCACGGAAACGTTCGACGACTTTCCTTTCGACGCCGTTCTCATACTCGCTCGTCAGCACCTCGACGGTGCGGCCGCGCCAGTTCGCGCCCGCCTTGATGCCGAACAGGTTGTGGCTGGGGCGCCCGGCGGCGTCACGAATCTCATGCCGCCCCCAGCCGGATTCGAGCGCCGCCTGTCCGACGATGAACCCGGCCGGGATTCCCGTCTGCCGCTGCGCCGCGAGCGCGTGGTCCCAGTGGCGAAGGACGAAGCTGCGCCGAACCGGATCGGCAGCGGCTGTCGAAGGCGCGTCGGCTGCGGGCACGCTGCGAGACGCCGGCCGTGCGCCGGCGCTTGCATCGGACGCCGCCAGCTCGGCATAGCGCGCCGCGCCGTTCGGGTTCGGCCTTGCAGCGTCCGCACGGCGATCGGTCGACGGCGGCACCTGCGACGGTCCGCCGCCGGTGCGCGGCGGGCTTGCGTCGTGCACCGGAATGTGCCGCGTCAGTTGCGCGGCGATCATGTCCGCGAGCCCCGTGCCGCTCGCCGCGACCTTCGTCGCGAGCTGCGCATCGAGCATGCCCGTGTACATCTGCTGCGCGGTCGAATCGAACATGCCGGACTGCGGAAGCGCGTCGCGCATGCTTTTCAGCACCATCTGCATGAACACCGCCTCGAACTGCTGCGCAGCCTTCTTGACCGCGCGGTGCGGGTCGCGCTGCGCCTCGCGCCTGAGCGCGTCGAGCGAGCGCCCGTCGGCTGCGAGCCCTTGTGCGACCTGTCCCGCCAGGCGGTTGTCGAGCGGCGTCATCGGCGAGGTCAGATCACTTCCAGTTCGGCGCGCAGCGCGCCGGCCGCTTTCAGCGCCTGCAGGATCGCGAGCAGGTCCTGGGCATTGGCGCCGAGCGCGTTCAGCGCCTTGACGACGTCGGCGAGGTTGGCGCCGCCGTCGATCTTCATCAGCCCGCCGCCGTCCTGCCTGATCTGGATGTCGGCGCGCTCGGTGACGACCGTCTGCCCCTGCGCGAGCGGCGCAGGCTGCGAGATCACGGGCTGCGACGAGATCGTCACCGACAGGTTGCCGTGCGCGATCGCCGCGGGTTCGAGCATGACGGTCCGGTTCATCACGATCGAGCCGGTGCGCGCATTGATGATCACGCGCGCGAGCGGCGCGGCCTGCGGCACGTCGATGTTTTCCAGTTCGGCGATGAAACGCACGCGTTCGTTGGGTGTGGCGGGCGCCTTGACCTCGATGACCCGGCCGTCGAGTGCCTGCGCCGTGGCCTCGCCCAGCTTGCGATTGATCGCGTCGGTCACCGCGCCCGCGGTCGAGAAGTCGGTCGTCGTCAGCTCCAGACGGATCCGGTCGGACAGCAGGAACGGTGTGGCGACCGCGCGCTCGACGGTCGCACCGCCCGGCACGCGACCCGCCGACAGATGGTTGATCTGCACCTTGCTGCCGCCCTGCGCGGCGCCGGCGCCGCCGACGAGCACGTTGCCCTGCGCGACCGCGTAGATCTGCGCGTCGGCGCCTTTCAGCGGCGTCATCAGCAGC
>JBKBSH010000236.1:0-4261 GCA_046291795.1 Burkholderiaceae bacterium
CAGGGCCGGGTCGATCGGCAGGTCGAGTGTCTTGCGTCCGGCCGTACCCGGCGCCTGCGCGAGGGCCATCGTGACGGTGCCGGCCACGGCCAGTGCGACGAGCAGGCGAAAGAGGCAGTTCATCGGGCCGGATTTTAGTGCGCGTGGCGCATGCCGCAGTAGCGGCCGACCGCGATGCCCTTGCACGCTTCGCGCAGCCGCTCTTGGCAGACGGCTTCCTTTTCGCCGGACTCCAGGCACTTGGCTGCCTTGTCGTGCGCGCGGGCCATCTGCCGGTGCCTAGCGATGTCGTCCTTGCGGAGCGCGTCGGCGGCGGGTTTCGTCGCGGACGGTCTTGCCAGGGTGGTTTGTGCCCCGCCGTTGCGCCAAACAATGCGACGCAGGCGAGCGCGGCAACGAGTCCGACCCACCGCTTCCTCCTTGCCTCCATCCTCGGTCGTCCCTACCCCTGCGCGAGCGTGGCATGCACGTCCATCCGGCCGGCGCGCCACGCCGGCACCAGCGCAGCGATCGTGGCGGTCGCCAGCGCCGCCGCCACCACGAGCCCCAGCTCGGACGTCCACGCAAACGGCGTCAGCGCGAACGAGCGCGCCTGCGCGAGCCACGCGCCGACTCCGTGCACGGCGAGCAGACCCAGCGCGAAACCCGCCGCCAGTGCCGCGGCGGCGAGCAGCCACGCCTCGACGAGCAGCAACGCGGCCACACGCGCGCGGCTCGCGCCGAGCAACCGCATGACCGCCAGATCGTAGCGGCGCTCCTCGAGCGCATTCATCAGCGCGACGAACAACGCGAGCAGCGCAGCGCCCATCAGGATGCCGCCGAAGGCCCGCATCGTATCGATGCCGACGCCGACGACCGCGAACAGGCGGGCCAGTTCGTTGGCCGGCACCGCCGCCACCAGCCCTGGCTCGGCATTGACCTGCCGAGGCAGCAGCGCCGCCGCCAGCGGCGTCGCGTAGCGCACGAGCACCGCCGTGACCTCGCGTTCGGCCTCGAGCACCTTGCGCTCTTCAGGGTCGTTCGCTTCGCCCTCGTGCACCCACCACACGCTGCCGAGGTCGGTGAGGATGAGCCTGTCGAGCACGGTGCCGGTGGGCGCCAGCACGCCGACGATCCGGTACTCGGCGTCGTCGTGTACGGCGCCGCCGGCCGCCAGTCCGTGCGTGCCGTAAAAGCGCGCGCCGACCGCGAGCCCCGTCGCGCGCGCGACGGTCGCGCCGAGCACGGCCTGCATCCGGTCGCGCCAGAGCGTGCCGGCGGCAAGCCGCCCGCCGTAGTGTTCGATCAGCGCCGGTTCGCTGCCGACGATGCGAAACCCGCGGTGGTTGTCGCCGAGCGCAAGCGGGATCGCCTGCGCGACATACCGGTTGGCCCGCAACTTCTCGACCGCGGCGAGCGGCACGTTGCCCGTCGGCACGTCGACGTGGTAGACGGCCGCAAGGATCAGTTGCAGCGGCGAACCCTTGGCGCCGATCACCAGGTCGATGCCCTGCGCGTCGCGCGTGACCTGCCGCGCAAGCTGCGTGTGCGCGAGCAGCACGAACACCAGCGTGGCCACGCCGAGCGTGAGCAGCACGAGCGAAAGCGCCGCTTGCAGCGGGCGGCGCGTTGCCTGCGCCCATACGATGGCGAGCAGATTCATCGTCCGCCCACCTCGTCTTGCGCTGGCGGTGCAAGCGGCACGACGCGGCGAAAGCGGCCGCGGATGCGCACGTCATGCGTGGCGACGACGAGCAGGCTGCCGGCGCGTTCGGCCGCGGCGAACAGCAGGTCGATCGCCGCTGCAGCGTTGGCGTCGTCAAGGCTCGACGTCGGCTCGTCGGCGAGCAGCAGCCGCGGTCGGTTGACGACCGCGCGGGCGATCGCGACGCGCTGCTGCTGGCCGAGAGAAAGCTCGCCCGGCTTTGCGTGGACGCGGTCGCCGATTCCGAGCGCGGCGAGCAGTTCGCGCGCCGCCGCGTCGTCGGCGACTCCGGCGAAGTACTGCGCGATGCGCACGTTGTCCAGCGCGGACAGGCCGCCGAGCAGATGCAGCTTCTGCGGAACGACGCCGATGCGCGCGCCGCGCCAGCGGTCCGTGCGCGCGGGGCGGTACAGGTCGTCGCCGTCCAGCCGCACTTCGCCCGCCGCCGGCGGCAGGATGCCCGCGAGCACGTGCAGCAGCGTGGTCTTGCCGCTGCCCGAGGGGCCGATCAGCGCGCAATGTTCGCCGCGCTCGAGCGCAAAGTCGTTGACCCGCAGCGCCGTGTATGCGCCGTAACGATGTGAAAGCGATCTGACCGACAGCATGGCGCCGCGCCGTGCCAACCGCCTGAGTCGCAGCGCCGCGCGCGCCGAATGCGCGGCCGTCGGCAGGCGGTTCAGTCGCCGTACAGCTTCTGCTTGAGCTCGCGCCGCTGCTGCGCCTCGAGCGACAGCGTGGCCGTCGGACGCGCGAGCAGACGCGGGATGCCGATCGGGTCGCCGGTCTCCTCGCAGTAGCCGTACTCGCCGCTTTCGATCCGGGCGAGCGCCTGCTGTACCTTCTTCAGCAGCTTGCGCTCGCGGTCGCGCGTGCGCAGCTCCAGCGCGTGCTCCTCCTCGATCGTCGCGCGGTCCGCCGGATCGGGGACGATCACGGTCTCGCGCAGATGCTCGGTCGTCTCGCCCGCGTTGGCGAGCAGCTCCTTTTCCATCTGCTGCAGCCGGTACTTGAAGAACGCGAGCTGATCCGCGTTCATGTAGTCCGCGTCGGACATCTGCAGCAGCTCGCCTTCGGTCAGCAGCCGCCTGCCGTTGACGTAGATCGGCGCTTCGCTGCGGCTCGCGGAGCGGCTCAGCAGGTACTCGTGCGCGGCGGCGACGTCCTTCGGATCGACGACCGGCACCGGTTTCGGCGGCAGCGGGCGCGGAGCGATCGTCGCGGTGGCGACCGGCAGGGGCGGAGTCAGGACCGTGCGAATCGGCGCAGCGGCCGGTCTCTGCGCGGGTTTCGCGGCCTTGCCGGGGGCCGCCTTGGTGGGCGCCGCTTTGGCTGCGGCGGGTCTTGCCGGCGCCTTCGCCGCTTTCGCCGCCGGCTTGCGCGCGGGCGCAGCCTTCGCCGCCCTTTTCGCCGGCACCTTCGCGTGCTTGACCGCCGCCGGCTTCACGGTTTTCCTGGCCGGCGCCTTGACGGCCTTTTTCGCCGGCGCCTTTACTTTACCTGCCATGTTTTGCTACCCCAATTGCCGCCCGCTTGCCGCCGGCAAGGCGCCGACGTCAACGCGCAAGACAGGCCTCGAGTCCCTTGAGAATCGCGTCCTTCGGGAGATTGCGACCGATGAACACGATCTTGCTTGCCGGCTTTTCTTCCCGGCCCCACGGCCGGCCTACGTCCGCCCCCATCAGCATGTGCACGCCCTGGAAGATCATGCGGCGCGGGCTGCCGTCCACGAAAAGCACGCCTTTATACCGAAGCATGTCCTGCCCGTAAACCTGGGTCAGCGCGCCCATGTAGTCCTCCAACTTCGCCGGATCGAAGGGCCGGTTCGACTGGAAAACGAAGGCCTTGATCGCGTCATCGTGGTGATGGTGACCATGGCCGTGACGATCGTGATGGTCGTGATGGTCGTGATCGTGATCGCAGCCATCGCCGTGATCGTGCCCTGCCTCGTGGCGCGCCTTCGCCGCGTCGGGGTGGTCGGCGGCGAGGAAATCCGGGTCGATCTCGAGGATCGCGTTCAGATTGAAGCCGCGGATGTCGAGGATCTCGCCGATCGGCACCTGCCCCATGTGCACCGGCTTGATCGGCGCACGCGGATTCATCCGGACGAGGCGTTCGCGCAGCGATTCCAGCTCGTCGGCGTCCACAAGATCGGTCTTCGACAGCAGGATGCGATCGGCGAATCCGACCTGGTTCTGCGCCTCGGGCTGCGCGTCGAGCGTGTCGTGGCCGTGCTTGGCGTCGACGACCGTGATCACGCCGTCGAGCAGGTAATACGAGGAGATGTCGTCGTCCATGAAGAAGGTCTGCGTGACTGGACCAGGGTTGGCCAGGCCGGTCGTCTCGATGATCACGCGGTCGAACGCGAGCAGCCGCTTCTCGCGCTTGTCCTTCAGGTCGGCGAGGATGCGCACCAGATCGCCGCGCACGGTGCAGCAGATGCAGCCGTTGTTCATCTCGACGATCTGTTCGTCGGTGTCCGCGATCAGCAGCTCGTTGTCGACGCCCTCGGGCCCGAACTCGTTTTCGATCACCGCGATCCGGTGGCCGTGCTGCTCCTTGAGGATGCGGTTCAGCAGG
>JBKBSH010000237.1:0-4249 GCA_046291795.1 Burkholderiaceae bacterium
CGCCCTCGACCTCGCGGTCGTAGTCGAACGGCGTCTTGTTCCGGATCGCTTCCTGCCGTAGCTCCGACAGCCCCAGGATCTTGCTGTTCTCCAGCACGTACAGGTTGGGGCTTTTCCAGCGCGGGTCGTAGTGGCGCTTGAACGAGTACACGTAGTCGTGCGCCGTCAGCTCGCGCTTGCGCCCCTTGAACGCGGGGTCGTCGTCGAAGTGGATGCCGGGCCGGATCCGGATCGTGAAGATGCGGGAGTCGGGCGAGATCTCGGGCAGCGCGACCGCGGTGTTCGGTCGCAGGCGCACCGGCCGCGCCAGGAACTCGAACTCCAGCGGTGCGTCGAAGATGTTCGACGCGATGATGCGCGAATACAGGTCGGAGATCTGCGCCGGATCGAAGCCCGTCTCGGCGATGCGGAACGAGTAGCGCAGCACCTTGTCCTGCGCCGCCGCGGCCGCCGCGGCCGCCAGCAGCGCCACCACCGCGGCACGAGCGAGACGGCGAGCGAGTTGCGAAAGCATCCGTTCCTTCCGGTATCGAAAGCGGGCGCAAGGGTAGCGCAGGGCGCGCGCGTTGCCGATTGGACACCGACTGCGCTGCGGGCATTCCCCGCTGTGAGCAGGCCCTTCACCGCAGAAGCGATTTGAGGATAATGCGCGCTTTCGCGCGCGGGTCGGCAGCGCCCGCACTGCCGGGCCATGAGCTTGTGCAGCGCGACGCGTCGATTGGATGCAGGTGTCGATACAGGGCTGACGTGGCTGCGTATATCGTCCGACGAGTCTGGCAGATGATCCCGACGCTGGCGGGCGTCATCCTGCTCGTGTTCTTTCTGTTCAAGTACTTCGGCGGAGATCCGGCCGAGATCCTCGGCGGGCTGCTCGCCTCGCCGGAGCAGATCGAATCGATCCGCGAGCAGCTGGGGCTGAACCGCCCCGTGTGGGAGCAGCTCGCGATCTTCGTCCGGCAGATCGTCACGTTCGAATGGGGACGTAGCTGGGCGACCAGCGAGGCCGTCTCCAACATCTTCGTCACGCGGCTGCCCGCGACGCTGACGGTGATGGTGCCGATCCTCGTCTTCGAGGTCGTGCTCGCGATTCCGCTGGCGCTCGGCGTGGCCTACGTGCGCGGCACGCTGACCGACCGCGCGATCATGATCCTGACGACGGTTGCGCTGTCGATCTCGTTCCTCGTCTACATCATCGTCGGCCAGTGGCTGTTCGGGTTCTACCTCGGGTGGTTCCCGGTGCAGGGCTGGACCGACAGCTTCTGGAAGAACCTGACGACCTACGCGCCGCTGCCGATCATCCTGGCGGTATTGGTGAGCCTCGCGCCGCAGACACGGCTTTATCGCAGTTTCTTCCTCGACGAGATCGGGCAGGACTACGTGCGAACCGCGCGCGCCAAGGGGCTGAGCGAGAACACGATCATGCTCAAGCACGTGCTGCGCAACGCGATGATCCCGATCCTGACCAACGTCGCGGTGCAGCTGCCGGGGGTGTTCATCGGCTCGTTCCTGATCGAGATCTTCTTCTCGATCCCGGGTCTGGGGCGCGAGGTGTATCTCGCGGTCAACCGCAGCGACTACCCGGTGATCCAGGCGGTCACGGTGTACCTGGCGTTCCTGACGATGGTGATCAACCTGCTCGCCGACCTGCTGTACAGGGTCGTCGACCCGCGCGTGGTGCTGAAGTGAACGCGGCCGCCGCACCGTACGTCGAATCGATGCCGGGCCGCTCGCCCGGCGTCTGGATCGCGGCGTGGAAGCGGCTCGCGCGCGACCGCGTCGGCATGGTGTCGCTTGCGATCGTCGCCGCCTTCATCGTGCTGATCCTGCTCGCCGGGACGGGTCTGGTCGCGCGCGACTGGCAGCGCGAAGTCGGCGTGCCCTATGCGCCGCCGACCTTCATGGGGCCGGCGCCGCCCGAAGTCGCTGCGGTCATCGAGGCGCCGAAGGGGCCGCCCGTGGACCTGTCCGACGTCGATCCGCTGGCGCCCCGGTACAAGGAATGGGCCGAACGGGCGGCGAAATTCCAGTCGGTCGAAGTCGTGAAGGCCGACACGCTGCCTTTCGGCGGCGACCGGCTCGGCCGCGACGTGCTCGCCAAGGCGATCAAGGGCGCGGAGATCTCGATCTTCGTCGGGCTCGCCGCCGCGGTGCTGGCGACCTTCATCGGCACGCTGCTCGGTGCGCTCGGCGGCTACTTCGGCGGCCGGATCGGCGACTTCCTCGAGTGGGTCTACAACGTCTTCACGTCGATCCCGGGCATCCTGCTGATCTTCGCGTTCGCGGCGGTGTTCGGCCGCGGCATCGACACGGTGATCCTGATCCTCGGGCTGGCGGGCTGGACCGGCATCTACCGGCTCGTGCGCGCCGAATACATCAAGCACCGCAACCGCGAGTACGTGCGCGCGGCCGAAGCGATCGGCGCGAGCCATCTGTCGCGGATGTTCGTCCATGTCCTGCCGAACGTCAGCCACGTGATCCTCGTGCAGCTCTCGCTGCACGTCGTTTACTTCATCAAGGCCGAGGTGATCCTGTCGTTCCTCGGGCTCGGCGTTCCGGTCGATCAGGTGTCGTGGGGGACGATGCTCGCCGAGGCCAACGTCGAACTGGTGCTCGGCAAGTGGTGGCAGCTCGCTGCAGCCACGGCGTTCATGGCGACTTTCGTCACCGCGTTCTCGCTGCTGACCGACGCGCTGCGCGACGCGCTCGATCCGAAGCTGAGGTGAGCATGACGAACCTCGTTTCGGTGCGCGACCTCACGGTGTCGTTCCGGCTCGGCAGGCATCAGATCGTCGAGGCGGTGCGCGGCGTGAGCTTCGACGTGCCAGAAAACGCGACCGTCGCGCTGGTCGGCGAGTCGGGAAGCGGCAAGAGCGTCTCGGCGATGTCGATCCTGCGGCTGCTGCCCGACAACGCGATCGTCGGCAGCACGAGCCGAATCGAGTTCGCCGGACGCAACCTGCTCGCCGAACCGATCGAGGCGCTCCGCGCGATCCGCGGCAAGGACATCGGCGTCGTGTTCCAGGAGCCGATGACCTCGCTGAACCCGGTGTTCACCGTCGGCGACCAGATCGCGGAAGTGTTGCGGCTGCACCTTGGGATGTCGCCGCGGCAGGCGGCCGACCGCGTCGTCGACCTGCTGACCGAGGTCGGCATTCCCGACGCGAAGGCGCGCGTCGGCAGTTATCCGCACGAGCTGTCGGGCGGCCAGCAGCAGCGCGTGATGATCGCGATGGCGATCGCGTGCCAGCCGAAGCTGCTGATCGCCGACGAGCCGACGACCGCGCTCGACGTCACCGTACAGCGGCAGATCCTCGAGCTGATCGCGAAGCTGCAGGCGGCGCACCGGATGAGCGTGCTGTTCATCAGCCACGACCTGGGTGTCGTCGGCGAGATCGCCGACGAGGTCGTCGTGATGCGCGAAGGCATCGTGCGCGAGCGCGGGCCCGTGGCGCAGATCTTCGCGGCGCCGCAGGACGCCTACACGAAGGCGCTGCTCGCGTGCCGGCCGCGGCTCGACGCGCGCCCGAAACGGCTGCCCGTGATCGACGACTTCATGAAGTCCGACGCATCGGCGGCGATCGTGCTCGCTCGCGTCGATGCACAGCAACGCGTCGCGCGCGCCGCCGACGACAAGCCGCTGATCGAGGCGCGCGGGCTGCGCAAGGAATACCGGCTGAAGACGGGATTGTTCGCGCGCAAGACGATCGAGGCGGTCAAGGACGCCTCGTTCTCGGTTTCGCGCGGGCGCACGCTGGGTGTGGTGGGCGAATCGGGCTCGGGCAAGACGACGGTCGGCATGCTGCTGATGCGGCTCGTCGACGCGACCGCCGGCGAGGTGCTGTGGGACGGCCGGGACCTGCTGAAGCTGTCGGACCGCGAGATGATGGCGTACCGGCGCCGCATCCAGATCATCTTCCAGAATCCGTACGCGAGCCTGAATCCGCGCTTCACGATCGGGCAGATCCTCACCGAGCCGATGAAGATCCATCGCATCGGCGGCTCGGACGACGAGCGCTTCGAGCGCGCCGTGGGTCTGCTCAGGCGCGTCGGGCTGCCCGCCGAAAGCATCCACAAGTACCCGCACGAGTTCTCCGGCGGCCAGCGCCAGCGCGTTGCGGTGGCGCGTGCGCTGGCCAACGATCCGCCGGTGGTGCTGGCCGACGAGCCGACCGGCTCGCTCGATTCCGCGTCGAGCGAGCAGGTATTCCAGATACTGCGCGACCTTGTCGACAAGAACGGCAAGACGGTT
>JBKBSH010000238.1:0-4241 GCA_046291795.1 Burkholderiaceae bacterium
CGCCGGCCGCGACGCCGCGCAGGCCGCGGCACCGGCGATCGTCGACGTGCCGCCGGGCCGCCGCGTGCTCGTGTTCGGCTACTGCACCGAAGACAGCGGCGTTCCGCCCGAATGGGCCGCCACCGCAACGCGCGCCGGTGTCGCGCTGCTGCGCAAGTTGAACGCGCACACGGCCGCGGAGATCGCCGCGCAGGTGAGCGCGGTGCGGCGCGCCGGCGACCTCGTCGTCGCATCGATCCACTGGGGCGGCAACTGGGGTTTCGCGATCCCGGCCGCGCAGCGCGAGTTCGCGCACCGGCTGATCGACGAAGCCGGCGTCGATCTCGTGCACGGCCATTCGTCGCACCACGTCAAGGGCATCGAAGTCCACCGTGGCCGGCTGATCCTGTACGGCTGCGGCGACTTCGTCAACGACTACGAAGGCATCCGCGGCCACGAGCACTGGCGCGGCGATCTCGCGCTGATGTACTTCGCCACGCTCGACCCCGCTACCGGTGCGCTCGCCGCGCTGGCGATGGCGCCGACCCGCATGCGCCGCTTTCGCGTGCGGCGTGGCTGCGACGAGGACGCACGATGGCTCGCCGACACGCTCGATCGCGAAGGCCGCGCGCTCGGCACGCGGGTGCAACGACAGCCCGACGGCACGCTTGCGCTGAGATGGGCGGAGTGAGCTTTCGGCGCGAGTGCGGGTAATCTGTGCAACGGGACAACGCCATGCTCGTCTTCGCCCTCAAACACACCCGCGACTTCGGCGAACGGGTCGCCGCCGCGCTCGGGGTCCAACTGGCCGCCTGCGAGGAGCGCGAGTTCGAGGACGGCGAGCACAAGGCGCGCCCGCTCGTCGACGTGCGCGGGCGCGACTGTTTCGTGATCCAGAGTCTGCACGGCGACGCCGGCGCCAGCGGCAACGACAAGCTCGCGCGGCTGCTGTTTTTCGCCGGCGCGCTGCGCGATCACGGTGCCGCGCGCGTCACCGCGGTCGTGCCTTACCTCGCGTACGCGCGCAAGGACCGCGTGACCAAGCCGCGCGACCCGGTGATCACGCGCTACGTCGCGCAGCTCTTCGAGGCGATGGGCATCGGCGGCGTCGTCACGCTCGAAGTGCACAACGTCGCCGCGTTCCAGAACGCCTTCCGCATCCCGACGCTGCATCTCGAATCGGCAGAGGTCTTCGCGCCGCGCGCGGGCGAGCTGGCCGCAGCCGGCCCCGTCGTCGTCGCCTCTCCGGACCCGGGCGGTGTCAAGCGCGCGCAGCTGTTCCGCGAAACGCTCGAAGCGCGATTGAACCGCGCGTTCGGCGCCGCCTATCTGGAAAAGCGCCGCAGCGCCGGTGTCGTCAGCGGGTCGATGGTCGCCGGCGAAGTGCAGGGCGCCACCGTCTTCCTCGTCGACGACCTGATCAGCACCGGCGGCACGATGCTGCGCGCCGCGCAGACGTGCCTCGCCGCCGGTGCGACCAAGGTGTACGCGTTCGCAGCGCACGGGCTGTTCAGCGCGGGCGCGAGCGACGTGATCGCGGACCGTGCGTTCGCCGCGACGCTCGTCACCGACACGGTGCCACCGTCGCGCTTGAGCGCAGCGGCGCGCGAGCGAATCGAAATCGTCGGCGCGGCGCCGCTCTTTGCGGACGCGATCCGGCGGCTGCACGGAGCAGCGGCTCGCAGCGGGTGAGCAGCACGGCGAGCGCGACACCGCGCACGAAACTCGATCATCCGTCCCGACCGGAACGACGATGCGCGGGCCGCTGCGCAGTCCCGAAAGCCGCGATACACGCCGCTTTCCGCCGATCCTGCTGCCGGTTCAGGGCGCACGGGGCCCGCGATGCGGACGCGAGCGCCCGACATGACCTTACGCAGACAAGGAGGAACGCTCATGAAAATCGATAGCCTCGATCACCTGGTCCTCACCGTCAAAGACGTCGATGCCACCGCGTCCTTCTATTCGAGCGTCTTGGGCATGGACATCGTGACGTTTGGCGGTGGTCGGATAGCGCTGTCTTTTGGTGTGCAGAAGATCAATCTGCATCAGCATGGAAAGGAGTTCGAGCCAAAAGCGCTGCGGCCCACGCCCGGTTCGGCTGATTTGTGCTTCATCACGTCGGTGCCGCTACCTGAAGTCGTCGATCATCTGTCTTCGTGCAACGTGGCTGTCATCGAGGGGCCCGTGCGGCGCACAGGAGCAACAGGGCCGATTCTTTCCGTCTATTTCCGCGATCCGGACATGAATCTGATCGAGGTTTCAAATCGTGTGCATGCCTGACGTCGCGGTCGAGGGCACCGGTCAACGGTCGCGCTTTGGCCCAGCACCTCACCGTGGACGCTGGGACGCATCAGTCACTTGCGCTTCCTCCTGCAGCCCGCGAGCGCGCCGGCCGCCGCGATATGGCGAACCGCTCGCGCGAACGCCTGTCACGGCGCGCGCCAGGAACTCAGCGCGGTGCGGCGCCTGTCGCGCCCGCTGCGCGCTCGATCGCGACGGCCAGCGGTCCTTCACTGCCCTCGCGCCGCACCGTCACCGTCACGGTCGTCCCCGGCGCGCCGCGCAGTCGTTGCACGATCTCCGCCACCGACGAGCCCGTCACCTCTTCGCCGTCGACCGCGATCAGGCGGTCACCCGCACGCAGACCCGCCCTTGCCGCGGGTAAACCGGCGAGGACTTCACGGATCACGATCTGGCCCGTGGCTTCGTCCTGCGCGATGCCGATGCCGATCCGACCCGCCGGCGGCGCATTCCGGGGTACCAGATTCAGCGTCGTTTCCGCTTCACGCACGGCGGTGACCCCGCTGCACTGGGTAGTGAACAAGGCTGTCGAGTACCGCGCGCGGTAGACGCGGTACCTGTACTTGAGCGTGATGCGCGGTTGGGCGGCGTCGAGACTGCCTTGGGCGTCGCTGCGGTCCTCCGGGATCTGACAGCGCGATTTCTTCTCGACCCAGGCCTCGCGAACGTACTGTCCGCGCAACGCCTGCCCGTCGAGTTTCAGCTCGAAGCGTTCGCTGAACTCGCCGCCTGCAAACCCCTCGAAGGGAGCCGGTCCGCCGAGCGAATCGAGGACAACTTCGGCCTCGGGGGGCGTCGGCGCGCGCGGCTTGCCATGCAGGACGATGCGGTCGCCGTCGAGCTTCAGCACGTAAACGGGACCGAACGGCAGGGCCACGCCGGGCGTCAGCGACTCCATCGCCCATTCGCGCTCGAGCGTCTGGAGCTGCGCAGCGCGTTCGAGCCGGTATTCGAGCGCGACGATCTCGTCGCGCACCTGTGCGGCGTCCGGCGCGTTCGGCGCCAGCTCGAGGTAACGCTTGAGGCTTGCGATCGCCTCGCGGCTCCGTCCGGCCCTGGCCTGCACCATGCCGAGGTTGTAGTGCGCATCGGGCCAATGCGGCGCGAGCTGCACCGCGCGCTCGAACTCCTGGATCGCGGCGCGGTAGTCGTCGGGCGAGCGGGCCATCTCGACCGCGGTACGCCCGCGGATCAGGTGCCGCCACGCGTCCTCGGAAACCGGTTCGGCCGCGCGTACCGGCGCGAGCGCGCACAGAACGACGAGCGAAACGAGCGTTGCGATGCGGTTCATTTTCCTGCCTCAGGGGTGGCCGGCGCGCTGCGCGCCTGCGCCGCTTCGTACCGGCGCTCGAGGGCTTCGAGCTGATGCGCGAGCTGCTGCTGCTCCCGTTCGCTCTGCGCAAGCTGCGCGTCGAGCCGGGCGAGCTCGCGCTCGAGCCGTTCGACCGCGGCGAGCGCCTCCTGCGCACGTCGCTGCGCGTCGTCGTCGCGCGCCTCGGTGCCTGCGATGCGTTTGAGTTGCGCGAGCGCCTGCTCGGAGCGCGCGTGGCGGGCGCGCGTGGCTTCGATCGTTTCGCGGTTATTCGCCAGGCGCGACTGGATGTCGCGCGCCTGCTCGATGATGTCGCGGTAGATCGCGGCGTCCGGCGGCGCATCGTCGAGCGCCGGCGTCGGGATCGGGATCGGTCCGGTCGGCGCCGGCGGACAGTCGCCCGTGCCGTGCTGCGCGTCGCGCCGCGCCGCATCGAGCGCGCCACCGCCCGCCGCGCGCGCCGCGGACAATGCCCAACCGGCCGCGCACGCAAGCGCGCGCAAAGCGTCTGCGCTGCTCGCGGCCGGAGGCTGCGGCGTGCCGCGATCGGTCATCTTGAGTTTCGCGAGCAGTTCGCGCCGCTGCTGCTCGAAGCGCGCGGCATCGCCTGCATCGGGCGCTTCCTGCGGCACCCTACGGTCCGCGGCAG
>JBKBSH010000239.1:0-4225 GCA_046291795.1 Burkholderiaceae bacterium
TGGTGGCCGCCGTTCCGAATGTGATGGTCGTGCCGGCATCGCTACCGGTGAACTCCGTCAAGGAGTTCATCGCGCTGGCCAAGTCCAAGCCCGGCCAGCTGAACATGGCATCGAGCGGCAACGGCACGTCGATCCATCTGAGCGGCGAGCTGTTCAAGAGCCTGACCAAGACCTACATGGTGCATCTGCCTTATCGCGGCTCGGCACCCGCCGTGCAGGACCTGATCGCCGGCAACACGCAGGTGATGTTCGACAACCTGCCGTCGGCGCTTCCGCACATCCGCAGCGGCAGGCTGAAGGCGCTCGCGGTCACGTCGCTCGAGCGCGCGCCCGCGCTGCCGAACGTACCGACGATCGAGGAAGCCGCGGGGCTGAAGGGGTTCGACGCGACCTCCTGGTTCGGCTTGCTCGCGCCCGCCGGAACGCCGCGCGAGATCGTGGCCAAGGTGCATCGGGATGTGGTCAAGGTGCTGAGCGCACCCGAAATGCGCGAGCGCTTCATCGGCCAGGGCGCGCAGCCGGTCGGCAACACGCCCGAGCAGTTCGCCGCGTTCATCCGCAGCGAAATCGACAAGTGGGCCCAGGTCGTGAAGTTCTCCGGCGCCAGGATCGACTGACCGCCTGCGCGAACCCCTGGGAGACGCCTGCGCTTTGCGTCGCCGCGATCCAGACGCAGCATGCGCCGCTCACGGAGCGGAATCGCGCTGCGCCGTGACGCGCTCGACCATCGCGTGCAGCGCCGCGATCTGCGCGCCGCTTTTCACCGCATAGTCCGGTCCCGTGTAACCCCACCAGTCCCAGCAGCCGAGCGGGTTGTTCGGCAGCCACGCGAGCAGCCAGTTCGGCCGCACCGGCTTGACCTGCGGATACAGCACGATGGTGTCGTTGGCGGCGGCCCAGCCGTTGTAGCCGGCATCGCGGACGAAGGCTTCGCCGACGTCGTGCACGCCTTGGCGGCAGCCGTGCAGCGCGACGTGAACGCGGCAGCGCACCCCCGCCGCACACTGTTCGGGCACGAAGACGTAGCCCTCGCGGTCGAGCGAAGTCGCGAGCCAGACGCGTCGCCACGGTGAGACAAACTCGCCCTGCCGAAAGCGCTCGAGGCGGCCGCGGCTTTGGCGCTCGTTGGCTGCGGTGCCGTACAGGTACTCCAGCATGCGCGCAGCCGCGTCGCCCCCGCAGCGGTTCAGATAGGGGCTCGCGCTGGCTTCGCACGCGGCGCCGGCCGCGCGGGTCGGCAGTCCGTGGCCCAGCCCGGGCATGAACTCGAAACGCGTATCGCCGGGATTGAAGTGCGCGAAGAAGTCGCGCGCCGCCTCGACGACGGGGCGCGCGACGACCTCGTCGGCGCCGCCGGCGAGCAGCCAGGCGCGGGTGCGCCTGAGGTGATCGGTCGAATCGATCCACTGCAGCGCGGCCAGCCGACGCGCTTCGGCGATCGCCAGCTGCGGGTCCGGGGCACCCCTCAGGCAGTCGCCGAGCGCACGGCGCGGGTCGCCCGCCGCGCAGCGGTACGGCCCGCCCGCAACGACGCCGACGCCGCGCACGAGCGCCGAATGCGCGACCGCGAACTGCACGGCCATATAGCCGCCCGACGAGAAACCCGACACCGTCACTTGCGCCGGGTCGGCGCCGTACGCGCGCAGCGAACCGGGATCGTCCGCGCACGCGCCAAGCGCGATCGACGCCGCTGCGAGGCCTGCCCCGATAATGCCGCGTCTGCACAAGGATCCGTTCACGATGCCTCCCGACCGACAGACTCCCTGGCTGGCTGCCCTGCTCGGGGCGACGATCGTCGCGCTGATCGTCTCCGGCTGGCAACCCTACGACCGCGTGACCTGGCTGCTGGAGGTGCTGCCGGTGCTAGCGGCCGTGCCGCTGCTCGTCGCGACACGGCCACGCTACCCGCTGACCACACTGCTGTACGTCCTGATCTTCGTGCACGCGCTGGTGCTGATCGTCGGCGGCGCGTACACGTACGCGCGCGTGCCTGCCGGTTTCTGGGTCCAGGAAGCGTTTGCGCTCTCGCGCAATCCCTACGACAAGCTGGGGCATTTCATGCAGGGTTTCGTTCCAGCGATCGTCGCGCGCGAAATCCTCGCGCGCGGCGACTTCGTGCGCGGCCGGCGCATGCTCGCCTTCCTGTGCGTGTGCGTGGCGCTCGCCGTGAGCGCGTTCTACGAGCTGATCGAATGGTGGGCCGCGCTCGCGCTCGGCCAGGGCGCGGAAGAATTCCTCGGCACGCAGGGCGACCCGTGGGACACGCAGTCGGACATGTTTCTCGCGCTCATCGGCGCATCGGTCGCGCTCGCGCTGTTGTCACGGCCCCACGATCGGGCGCTGCAGCAACTGCCTCCGGTCGGCCGCTGATGGCCGCGCGGCGAACTTGAGCCCGCGCGTCCAGTGAATACTCCGCGCATCGATTAGGTTTTCAGCCATTCCGCGTGCGCTGTCATCTGATTAACTTCGGATGCGTTGTCAGGCAAGCGGAAGCGGAAAACCGAGGAGCCGAAGATGCTGATGCGCGTGCGCGAACGGGGCGACGAAGTCCACATCGAGCTGACCGGTGTCGCCGGCCGGCAGCAGCGCGTGCTCAAGGCGCTGACCGAGTGCCGGCGCGACGCCGATGGAACCGAACAGCCGCTCGACCGCGCCGACGTTTCGGTCCGTGCCGGGGCGAACGACATGCACATCCGTCTGAGGCGCCGCGACGGCCTGCGCTTCGAGCCGATGACGATCTACCGCTGCCTGCGTCGGGCGCTGATCGAGCGGCCTGCCGACCCGCCCGGCGCGATCGTAGCGGGTTGAGCGCGCGGCTCGGCCGTCACCGGCCGTGCGCCTTTTCGGTACTCCGGCACGGATTCTTCGTCAGAAGGCGAGCTTCAGCCCGAACGTGACGAGCTTCGCGCGGGCGCTGTTCGCTTGCACGGCCCACGAAACGTCGACGAAGAGCTTCTCCGCGCGCAACGCGTAGCGCGCACCGACGCCCAGCCAGGGCGCCGTGCGATCGTCGCCGTAGACCTCGGCGCCGACCTCCAGCCCCGCTGCGCCCGTCCTTTCGAGCGCGAGCGCCCAGGTCGTTGAATTCAGCCGTTCGGCCTGCGAGCGGCTCCAGCCGAGGTTCGCGTGCAACAGTAGGCCGTCGCCGAGCGGCGACGACACGACGGCCGACAGCGCCGTGCTCTCGTGCTCGAAGCGGGCGCCCGTCGTTTTTTCCCCGCCGACGGCAAACGCGAGCGTCACACCGGTCTGCTCATCCGTGAGTTCGCGCAGCCAACTCTTGCCTGACAGCGCAGCCGCCGTGATGCGCTCCGGCTCGACGCGGGTCCGACCGCCGCCGAGCGCCAGTTGCGTGCGGTGCCCGATCCCGCAACCCGGCTGCACCCACCAGCCGCTTTCCTTGGGTGCCGAATCGGGGGTTTGCCGCAGCGCATAGGCTTCCAGCTCGCATTCGCCCGCGGCGAGCACGCCGGCGTCTTCGGTCGCGAACGGTCGGCCGGCGATCGCCGGCAACGCGGCCAGCGCAAGGAGCGCGCCGGCGAACACGATGGATTTGCGCATCGTTTGAATTGGAGAGATCAGACAGAGCGGGTACGCGCGAAGCTGCGCGCCGGATGTCCGGCAGGCACGCCGGTCAGAACCGGTACGACAGACCGACCGACAGTACCGGATAGACCTTGAAGTCGTCCACGGCGTCGCGGAACTGCACCTCCTCGGCGCGCAGGTCGTTCTGAAGCTGGGCGCACACGGGCGCGGGCAGCGACGGCCCGCACGTGCCCGTGAGGCTCGCGCTGGGTTTCTGGAACATCACGCCGAGGTCGATTGCCGCGCCGAAACCCGCGGCGCCACGCGGCGCCGAAGCCCAGCCGATGCCGAGATACGGGCTCGTCTTGTCGAACCGCACGTGGCCGTCGAGCGTACCGACATCGGCCGAGTTGTACGGCACGCCGTTGATCACGATCGTGCTGCCGTCGCCGCGGCCGGTGAAATCGACGCGGTTGTCGTTGTAGGCCAGGCCCGCCGAGACGCGGAACCGCCCCGCGAACGGGTGCAGGTCCGCCAGCGCGAACGCGGTTCCGAACCTGAACCTGGCGTCGTAGCGGATGCCCGATTCGGTCATGTCGCGCGACAGCGATCCGCCGTTGGCCCACAGCCGGGCGGCGAAGTTTTCCGTCAACGGCCAGGCGAGTTCTGCGCCCAGCCCCGTCGTACCGCCCTTTGCGGC
>JBKBSH010000240.1:0-4213 GCA_046291795.1 Burkholderiaceae bacterium
CGGTGCCGACGCGTCCGGCCACACGGGGCCGAGCGAATTCAGCACGCGCCCGATCTGCAACCGCTCCTGCGGTCGCGTCGAGAGCATCGTCAATCGCGTTCCGATCGCCTTGCGCTTCTTGTCGATCAACGGCGCATAGCAGATCGAAAGTGTGCCGAGCACACTGCCGTAACCGGCGTGCAGTTTTTCGGGCGCGTTCATCGAAGGTTCCAGCGAGTGTCGCCCGCCATTATTCGGTGCGCTGGTCCCGACGAAGCCGCGAAATGCCGTCGGCGACGCGGCGATATTCCGGCTTAAGCCGCGCGGCCGTAGCCTCCGCCGCCCGGCGTGTCGATGACGAACACGTCGCCCGGCGCCATTTCGACACTGCCGATGTGGGGCAGCTCCTCGATACGGCCGTCCGCGCGGATCACGCGATTGCGGCCGCACTGGCCGGACTCGCCTCCGGCCAGGCCGAAAGGCGCGACCGCGCGATTGTTCGACAGGATCGACGCCGTCATCGCCTCGAGAAAACGAACGCGCCGGGTGCCTCCGCTGCCGCCGCGCCAGCGCCCCCTGCCCCCCGAGCCGTGCCGGATTTCATAGCTTTCCAGCCGAACCGGGAAGCGGAACTCGAGCACCTCGGGATCGGTCAGCCGCGAGTTGGTCATATGGGTTTGCACGACGTCGGTGCCGTCGAAGCCTTCAGCGGAGTCGGCGCCCGCCGCCAGATCGACGATGCCTGCGCCCGATCCGCCCGCGATCGTCTCGTAGTACTGGTAGCGCGCGTTGCCGAACGTGAAGTTGTTCATCGTTCCCTGCGCCGAAGCCAGCACGCCGAGCGCGCCATACAGCGCGTTGGTGATGCAGCTCGATGTCTCGACGTTGCCGGCGACGACCGCGGCCGGGTAGCGCGGCGCCAGCATCGATCCCTCCGGAATGACGATCTTCAACGGCTTCAGGCACCCTGCATTCAGCGGGATCTCGTCGTCGACCAGCGTGCGGAACACGTACAGCACGGCGGCCACACTGATCGAAGACGGCGCGTTGAAGTTGTTCGGAAGCTGCGCCGACGTGCCGGTGAAGTCGATCGTCGCCGAGCGGCTCGCGCGGTCGACGGCGATCGCGACCTTGATCACCGCACCGTTGTCCAGCTTGTACTCGAAACGACCGTCGCGCAGCACCGTGATCACGCGTCGCACCGACTCCTCGGCGTTGTCCTGCACGTGGCGCATATAGGCACGGACGACGTCCAGCCCGAACTCGTCGACCATGCGCAGCAGCTCCTCGCGCCCCTTTTCGTTCGCGGCGATCTGCGCCTTCAGGTCGGCGAGGTTCTGCTGCGGATTGCGCGCGGGATACGGCCCGCCGGTCAGAAGCCCGAGACACTCCTGCTCGCGCAAGCGGCCCGGCCGGTCCGCGCCCTGCCCTTCGACGAGCTTGAAGTTCGTGAAGAGCACGCCCTCCTCGTCGAGCGTCTTCGAAAACGGCGGCATCGATCCCGGCGTGATGCCGCCGATGTCGGCGTGATGGCCGCGCGATCCGACGTAGAACAGGATCTCGCGGCCGGCGCGGTCGAACACCGGCGTGATCACGGTCACGTCGGGCAGATGCGTGCCGCCGTTGTACGGATCGTTGACGACGTATGCGTCGCCGGGCTTCATCGTGCCGCTGTTCTCGCGCATCACCGTCTTGATCGATTCGCTCATCGAACCGAGATGCACCGGCATGTGCGGCGCGTTGGCGATCAGGTTGCCTTCGACGTCGAACAGCGCGCAGGAAAAGTCGAGCCGTTCCTTGATGTTGACCGAGTACGCGGTGTTCTGCAGCCGCAGCCCCATCTGCTCGGCGATCGACATGAACAGGTTGTTGAAGATCTCGAGCATCACCGGGTCGACGTGCGTGCCGATCGCTTGCCGCTGCTTGCGCGCGGCCACACGCGCGAGCACGACGTGATCGCGCTCGGTGATCCGCGCGCGCCAGCCGGGCTCGACGACGGTCGTCGCATTGGCCTCGGCGATGATCGCGGGGCCGTCGATCGCGTCGCCCGGCCGTGTGTCGGCGCGGACGTAAAGCGGCGTGTCGTGCCAGCGGCCGTCGAAGTACGCCCGAACGCGCGCCGCGGGCTGCAAGGCGCCGGCCCGCGGCGGCAGCGCGGCATGGGATGCCTCGGCGGCATCGCCGGCACCGATCGCCTCGACCGACACGGCTTCGACGATCAGCGCGCGGTCGGGCATCAGGAACGAATAGCGCTGCACGTAAGCGGCGTCGAACTGCGCGCGCAGCGCGTCGAGGTCGCCGTCGAGCACGATCAGCGCGGAGTCCGTTCCTTCGTAGCGCAGATGCACGCGGCGGACGACGCGTACCCGCTCGCGCGCAACGCCTTGCTCGATCAGGTCCCGTGTCGCCTCGGTGGCGAGTGCGTCGAGCCGCTGCGCGAGCTGCGGCATCGCTTCCGGCGCCAGGCGAAGCTCCAGCGCGGCTTCGCGCATCGCGGTCTGGTCCGCGAGCCCCATGCCGAACGCCGACAGCACGCCCGCGAGCGGATGCGCGAAGATCGAAGTCATCGCCAGCGCATCGGCCACGCTGCACGCATGCTGGCCGCCGGCGCCGCCGAACACGGTCAGCGTGTACCGGGTCACGTCGTGGCCGCGCTGCACCGAGATGCGCTTGATCGCTTCGGCCATGTTGCCGACGGCGACGTCGAGGAAGCCGGCGGCGACTTCCTCGGGCGACTTGTGCTTCCCGGTCGCGCGTCCGATCTCGGCGGCGAGCTCGGTGAACCTGGCGCGGACGATGTCCGCATCGAGCGGCTGGTCGGCGTTCGGCCCGAACACCCGCGGGAAGTAGTCGGGCTGAATGCGACCGAGCATCACGTTCGCGTCGGTCACGGTCAGCGGTCCGCCGCGCCGATAGCAAGCCGGCCCCGGGTTGGCGCCGGCCGAATCGGGACCCACGCGCAGCCGCGCGCCGTCGAAATGCAGGATCGAGCCGCCGCCCGCGGCGACCGTGTGGATGCTCATCATCGGAGCGCGCATCCGTACGCCGGCGACCAGCGTCTCGAACGCACGCTCGTATTCGCCCGCGTAATGCGACACGTCGGTCGACGTTCCGCCCATGTCGAAGCCGATCACGCGGTCGAAGCCGGCAGCGAGGCTCGCCCGCACCATGCCGACGATGCCGCCCGCGGGTCCGGACAGGATCGCGTCCTTGCCCTGGAAGCGGTACGCGTCCGTGAGCCCCCCGTTGCTCTGCATGAAGAGCAGTCGCACGCCGGGCAGTTCGGCGGCGACCTGCTCGACGTAGCGGCGCAAAATCGGCGACAGATACGCGTCGACCACCGTCGTGTCGCCGCGCGCCACCAGTTTCATCAGCGGGCTGACCTGGTGCGAGACCGACACCTGCGGGAAGCCGACTTCGCGCGCGATCGCGGCCACGCGCGCCTCGTGCTGCGTGTACCGGTAGCCGTGCATCAGCACGATCGCGCAGGCGCGCAGCCCGTCGACGTACGCCGCCTGCAGATCCGCCCGGACGCGCGCTTCGTCGAGCGGTCGCTCGACCTCGCCGTGCGCGCCGATGCGTTCGTCGGCCTCGATCACGCGTGCGTACAGCAGTTCGGGCAGCACGATACGCCGGTCGAACAGCCGCGGCCGGTTCTGGTAGGCGATTCGCAGCGCGTCGCGAAAGCCGCGCGTGATCACCAGCACCGTCGGCTCGCCCTTGCGTTCGAGCAGCGCGTTCGTCGCGACGGTCGTGCCCATCTTGACCGCGTCGATCCGCTCGACGGGAATCGGTTCATCGGCGGCGACGCCGAGCAGATGGCGGATGCCGGCGATGGCGGCGTCGCGATACTGCTCGGGGTTGTCGGACAGCAGCTTGTGCGCGACCAGGCCGCCGTCCGGCCGCCGCGCGACGATGTCGGTGAACGTGCCGCCGCGGTCGATCCAGAACTGCCAGCGGCCTGTCGTAGACCCTGTCTGCGCCATGTCAGTCGGAAGCGAAAGGGATGCGATGCGGAAACGGTCGCGAGTATGCCCGTTTTGCGCGAACGCGACGGGCTCGCGCACCGCGTCTCACTCGACCTCGGCGCATCGCGGTACAGTCCGCAGGTTCACAGACACTCGACAACAAGGAGGCCTGATGCGCATCGCTCGTTCGCTCGCCGCGGTCGCCCTCGCCGGCGCCGCACTCGCCGTGTCCGCCCAAACGAAGTGGGACCTGCCCGCGGCCTATC
>JBKBSH010000241.1:0-4164 GCA_046291795.1 Burkholderiaceae bacterium
CGTCGGCGCGGCCTTCCTCGGCGAAGCGCTTGGCGACGCGCTCGATCAGCGCCTGCTCGTCGACTTCGAGGCGCACCACCACATCGATTTTGGCGCCGTGCTTGGCGAGCAGCGCGTCGAGCGCCCGCAGGTCGTCCGCGTCGAGTCGCCCGGCCTCGCGGTCGAGAAAACGGCCGATCAGGATGTCGTTCTCGAGCAGGCCGCGCCGCGCCCGCCAGCGCAGTCTGCGCAGCTCGACTTCGCCGATCCCGGCGCGTCCCGACATGCGTCAGACGGCGCGGCGCGCCAGCATGGTCTTGATGCTTCCGATCGCCGCTGCGGGGTTCAGTCCTTTCGGGCAGACGTCCGTGCAGTTCATGATCGTGTGGCAGCGGAACAGCCGGTACGGATCGTTCAGATCGTCGAGGCGCTCGTTGGTCGCCTCATCGCGGCTGTCGACGAGGAAGCGGTACGCCTGCAGCAGCCCGGCCGGGCCGACGTACTTGTCCGGGTTCCACCAGAAGCTCGGACAGGCCGTCGAGCAGCACGCGCACAGGATGCATTCGTAGACGCCGTTCAGCTCGTCGCGCTCCTCGGGCGACTGCAGCCGCTCCTTCTCGGGCGGCGGCGTGTCGTTGATCAGGTACGGCTTGATCGAGTGGTACTGCTTGAAGAACTGCGACATGTCGACGATCAGGTCGCGGATCACGGGCAGCCCCGGCAGCGGCTTCAGCACCACGGGCTCGCGCAGCTCGTTCAGGTTCGTGATGCAGGCGAGCCCGTTCTTGCCGTTGATGTTCATCGCGTCCGACCCGCACACGCCCTCGCGGCACGAACGGCGGAACGCGACCGAATCGTCGAAGTCGGCCTTGATCCGCATCAGCGCGTCGAGCAGCATCTTGTCGGTCGGAGCGAGCCGGACCTCGAGCTTCTGCATGTACGGTCTGGCGTCGCGATCGGGGTCGTAGCGGTAGATCTCGAATCGCATGATGCGCGTGCCGGCGGCTGCGCCGACGGCAGCGGACTCTGCTGTGCTGTTGGCGGTCATCTCGGTCCCTAGAACGTTCGTTTCTTCGGCTCGAAGGTTTCGACGGTCAACGGCTTCATGTGCACCGGCCGATAGGCGAGCCGGTTGCCGTCCCGATACCACAGCGTGTGCTTGATCCAGTTCGCGTCGTCGCGCTCCGGATAGTCGTCGCGCGCATGCGCGCCGCGGCTTTCGGTGCGCGCTTCGGCCGAAACGATCGTCGCCTTGGCGGTTTCGATCAGGTTGTCGAGCTCGAGCGCCTCGATGCGTGCGGTATTGAAGACCTTGGACTTGTCGGCGATCGCGACGCGCTGCGCGCGCTGCTCGAGCTCCATGATCTTGGCCACGCCTTCCCGCAGCAGCTTGCCGGTGCGGAACACTCCGCAGTGCGCCTGCATCGTCTTGCGAATGCCGTTGGCCACGTCCTGCGTGCGTTCGCCCTGCGTGCGCGCGTCGAGCGCCGCCAGCCTCGCGCGCGTCGCCTCGCCGGCATCTTTCGGCAGCGGCTTGTGCTCGCGCGGCTCCTTCTTCAGCGTTTCGACGATGTGATTGCCGGCGGCGCGGCCGAAGACGACCAGATCGAGCAGCGAGTTCGTGCCGAGCCGGTTGGCGCCGTGCACGCTGACGCACGCGCATTCGCCGATCGCGTAAAGCCCCGGAACGACCGCATCCGGGTCGCCGCCTTTGGGCGCGACCGCCTGGCCGTGGTAATTGGCCGGAATGCCGCCCATCTGGTAGTGCAGCGTCGGCACGACCGGGATCGGCTCCTTGATCGGGTCGACGTTGGCGAACTTGATCGCGATCTCGCGGATCCCAGGCAGCCGCTTCATGATCGTCTCGGCGCCCAGGTGGTCGAGCTTCAGCAGCACGTAGTCCTTGTGCGGGCCGCAGCCGCGTCCCTCCTTGATCTCCTGGTCCATGCTGCGCGAAACGAAGTCGCGCGGCGCCAGATCCTTCAACGTGGGCGCGTAACGCTCCATGAAGCGCTCGCCGTTGCAGTTGAGCAAAATGCCGCCCTCGCCGCGCACGCCTTCGGTGATCAGCACGCCCGCGCCGGCCACGCCGGTCGGATGGAACTGCCAGAACTCCAGGTCCTGCAGCGGCAGTCCCGCGCGCGCGGCCATGCCCAGCCCGTCGCCGGTGTTGATGTACGCGTTGGTCGATGCGTCGAAGATGCGGCCGGCGCCGCCGGTCGCGAGCACGGTGACCTTGCTTTCGAAGATCATCGGCTCGCCGGTTTCCATCTCGAGCCCGACGACGCCGACGCATGCGCCGTCGGCATCCATGATCAGGTCGAGCGCCATCCACTCGACGAAGAACTGCGTGCGTGCTCTGACGTTCTGCTGATACAGCGTGTGCAGCAGCGCGTGGCCGGTGCGGTCGGCAGCCGCACAGGCGCGCGGCACCGGCTTCTCGCCGAAGTTGGCCGAGTGGCCGCCGAAAGGTCGCTGATAGATCGTGCCGTCCGGGTTGCGGTCGAACGGCATGCCGAAGTGCTCGAGCTCGTAGACCACCTGCGGCGCCTGCCGGCACATGAACTCGATCGCATCTTGGTCGCCAAGGTAGTCGGAACCCTTGACCGTATCGAACATGTGCCACAGCCACTGGTCCTCGGCCATGTTGGCCAGCGTCGCTGCGATGCCGCCTTGCGCGGCGACCGTGTGCGAGCGCGTCGGGAACACTTTCGACAGCACGGCGACGTTGAGTCCCGCCTGCGCCAGCTGCAGCGAGCAGCGCATGCCGGATCCGCCGGCGCCGACGATCACCGCGTCGAAGCGGCGCCGCGGAATCGAAATCGTTGCCATGGGTTCAAACTCTCCATAAGACCTGCACCGACCACACCGCGCAGGCAAGCAGCCAGAGGACCGTCAGCACTTGCAAGGTCAGCCGCACGCCGGTCGGTTTGACGTAGTCCATCCAGATGTCGCGCACGCCGATCCACGCGTGATAGGCGAGCGACGCCACCGCGATCAGCGTCAGCGCCTTCATCCACGTCGGCGCGAACAGCCCCGCCCAGCCTTCGTAACCCGGCTCGCGCACGACGGACAGCGCGACGACGAGCAGCGTATACGCGGCGACAACGGCGGCCGTCACGCGCTGCAGGAGCCAGTCGCGCAGCCCGTAGTGCGCCCCGACGACGAGCCGTTTCGATCCGATGGTCATTTAGATCACCCCGAACAGTCGCAATCCAGCCAGCAGTGTCAACGACAAGCTCACGACGAGCACTGCGATCGCGATCTTCGTCGCCGCCGCCTTGTCGAATCCGATGTGAAGATCGAGCGCCAGATAGCGGATTCCGGCGACGAGGTGGTGCAGGAATCCCCACAACACCACGAGCAGCACGACCTTCACGAACCAGTGCGACGCCACGTCCTTCAGCCGCGCGAAGCCCAGTTCCGAAGACAGGCTCAATTCGAACAGCCAGATCAGAAACGGCAGCAGCAGGAACAGCAGCGCTCCGCTCGCCCGATGCAGGATCGACACGATCCCCGGCGGCGGCAGCCGGTAGCGCACGATCTGGGTGACATGGATGTTGCGGAACTCGGGACGCTTCCGGGTGCGATCAAGCACGGTGCTCATCGGTTTGTCTCTTTCTCGACAGGCGTCTATCCAAACGGCTCGCATTCTCGCCGATTGCGCGACGGCGACACATGCAGCGGCCGGGTGCCCGGCGCGATCAGGTCAAGGTGTTGCGATAGTGATAACCGTCAGTCACACAAAGGCCGCGCCGTACCTCGACCGGGCGCTCGCCATACGTATACGACACACGCTCGACCAGCAGCAGCGGTGAGCCCGGTTCGACCCGGAGCGGTTCGGCCGTTTCGGAGTCCGCGACGACGGCCCGCAGCCGCTCCTCGGCGCGGATCATGCGCGTGCCGAACTCGGTCTCGAACAACCCGTACAGCGGTCCGCGGTATTCGGCCAGCCGGTCGGCGGTCAAACCCTTGAACACTCCGCCCGGCAGCCAGATGTGATCGAGCACGATCGGCGTGTCGTCGAACAGCAGCAGCCTGCGGATGAACACGACGGCATCGCCGGTCTTCAGATCGAGGCAGCGCGCGACGGCGGGCGGCGCGCGCAGGCTCCGGCACGCGAGGACCCCGCTCTGCGCGGGGCCCACGTCGCCCGCGGCGGGGACCAAGCGCGGGGAACGGAGC
>JBKBSH010000242.1:0-4157 GCA_046291795.1 Burkholderiaceae bacterium
GTTCATGAAGAACTGGGAAGACGACGATGACGACGAGTACTGCTCGACGCGGCAGGACTGGATCGACGCGGCCTCGGCCGCCGACGTGCTCGGCATCGACCTCGAGGCGGTCAACTTCGCGGCCGAGTACAAGGACCGCGTGTTCGCCGAGTTCCTGCGCGAGTATTCGGCCGGCCGCACGCCCAACCCCGACGTGCTGTGCAACGCCGAGATCAAGTTCAAGGCGTTCCTGGATCACGCGGTCGCGCTCGGCGCCGAACGCATCGCCACCGGCCACTACGCGCGCGTGCGTGAGATCGACGGCCGCTTCGAGCTGCTGCGCGGTGTGGATCCGAACAAGGACCAGAGCTACTTCCTGCACCGGCTCACCCAGTCGCAGCTCGCGAAGACGCTGTTTCCGGTCGGGCATCTGCGCAAGTCGCAGGTGCGCGAGATTGCGCGCTCGATCGGTCTGCCGAACGCCGCCAAGCGCGACTCGACCGGTATCTGTTTCATCGGCGAGCGGCCGTTCCGCGCGTTTCTGAACCGCTACCTGCCGACGCAGCCGGGACCGATCCGCACGCCCGACGGCCGCGTGATCGGCGAACACGTCGGGCTCGCCTTCTACACGATCGGCCAGCGCAAGGGCATCGGCGTCGGCGGCACCAAAGGCGGCTCGGGCGAGCCGTGGTTCGTCGCGCGCAAGGATGTCGCGACCAACACGCTGTGGGTCGTACAGGGCCACGATCATCCGTGGCTGATGAGCGACCGATTGCACGCAGCCGATGCGTCCTGGATCGCGGGCGCGCCGCCCGCGGCGGGAACGCGGCTGACCGCGAAGACGCGCTACCGGCAGAGCGACGCGGCGTGTGTCGTCACGCGCGTCGAAGGCAATGCGTTCGAGCTCGCTTTCGACGAGCCGCAATGGGCCGTGACGCCCGGGCAATCCGCAGTGCTCTACCAAGGCGAAGTTAGCCTGGGCGGCGGAGTGATCGCGGGCGGCCCGACGCCTACGCTGTCCGCTCGCGCAGTCGCCGCGGAGGTGCCGTGATGAACCGTCTCGCGTTGCTGTTCTCGTGTTCGTTGGGCTTGGCTGCTGCGATCGCAGGGACGGGCTGCTCCGGCAGCAACGGCTCGACGAAACCCGCACCGCCGCCCAGCGACCCGGTCGCGCCGACGCTGGCGCGCTCGGTGTTCATGTCGGGGTTGAGCAGCCCGTGGGACATGGCCTTCCTGCCCGACGGCACGATGTTCTTCACCGAAAAGTGCCGCGGCCTGTCGGTGCGGCTGCCCAACGGCACCGTCCATCGCCTGCTCGGCATGAGCGGATCGACCGGCTACGCGAGCACCGCAGCCGATCTGTTCTGTCTCGGCCAGAGCGGCATGAACGGTGTCGCGATCGATCCGGACTTCGCGACCAACCGCTACGTGTACGTCTACTCGACGTCGAACCTGCGCACGAACCCGCGCACCAACCGCGTGCTGCGGCTCGTCGTCGCGCCGGACTTTGCCTCGGTCGGCAGCCGCACCGACATCGTCACCGACATCGCGTTCAAGGATGCCGCCAACCGCGTCGGCGGCGCGGGCGCGCACAGCGGCGGCCGCATCCGCTTCGGGCCGGACGGTTACCTGTACGTCACGACCGGCGACAACCACAACGCGACGCTTCCGCAGGATCCGCAGCGGCTCGGCGGCAAGGTGCTTCGCGTCGATCGCAACGGCGCGGCCGCCCCGGGCAACAACGCGCCCGCCGGTTTCGATCCACGCATCTACACCTACGGGCACCGCAACGTGCAGGGCATCGCGTTTCGCCCGGGCACGGGTCAGCCGTTCACGGCCGAGCACGGCCCGAACCACAGCGACGAGGTCACGCCGCTCGTGGCGGGCGGCAACGGCGGCTGGGATCCGCAGAACCGCCCGGGTCTGAACTGCCCCGACGGCTACTGCGGCTACGCCGGCAACGCGAGCACGATGCCAATGACCGACACGACGCGTTTCCCGAACGCGATGCGGCCGAGCTGGAACAACAACGGCAATTCGCAGGGCACCGGCCCCGCGACGTTTCTCGACGGGCCGCAGTGGAAAGCGTGGAACGGGCGGCTTGCGGTCGGGGTCATGGGGGCGAACCGGCTCGTGATCCTGCAACTGGATTCGTCCGGCATGGCCACGAGCGCCGTCGACGCCGCGATCGCCGCCGCCCGCTATCGCTCGCTCGTGCAGGGCCCCGACGGCAATCTGTACGTCGCCACCGACGCGGGCGAGATCTGGCGGGTCGTGCCGAACTGAGCCGGTCGTCGGCCCGCGCTGCGCAGATCGACGCAGTCGCGGCTGCCGACCCGGCGACGGCCGCGCCCTATACTCGACGCGGTACGCATCGACGAATCCGGAGGCACGCCGTGTCCGCTGGCATCGCATACGCCACCCTGACGCCCGCCGAACTCGCGCGCCGCTGGAACGAGCTGCAGCGCGATCCCTCCGCGCCCGACTTCTGCGAGCTCGACGAGTACGGAGACGTCATCGTGATGAATCCGCCGCGCAAACCGCATCAGCGCATCGTGCGCGCCCTGCAGCAACAGATCGAAGCGCAGCTCGGCGGCGAAGCGCTGCCCGGTATCGGCGTGCTGACGCGGATCGGCGTGCGCGTGCCCGACATCGTCTGGCAGCCGCAACCGACGCCGGACGATCCGGCAACGCCCGCGCCGCCGCTCGTCGTCGAGGTTCAGTCGGAGAGCAACACGCGCGCCGAGCTCGACGCGAAGGTGGCCGCGTATCTGGCGGCCGGTGCGCGCGAAGTCGTCCTGGTGGAACTGTCCGGCCGCATCCGTTTCTTCGGCCCCGAAGGCGAACGCAGCGCAAGCAGCCTGGGCCTTTCGCTCGCCCTGCCCGCCGGCACTTACCCGATCGGCGGCTGACGCGGGCTCAGCCTGAATCCGGCAGTCGAGCGCGCGGCAGAGTGCGTGCGGCGGGCCGGCTGGCTAGGCGCGACGACGACGCAAGGCGGCCCCTTGCGAGGAGAAGCCAACGACGCCAGGCGGCGCGCCGTGCGCGCTCTGCCGTGCGAAGCGGTTTCACCCTCCTCGTGTGCCTCGTCGAAGCCGCAAACCTTTGACGGCCAACATATCGCCCGAAGCTGGGAGCGGTCGACTGCCGGATTCAGGCTCAGAGCACCCAGACCGTCTCCGTGGCGAGTCGCCGCGCAAAGCGCGGCGATACGTCTGGCAAAGAGCGCCACTCGTCCTCCGTGTATACGAGCAGATCGGCCGGAACCGGCAGCGGCGTCTGGTCGAAATCCAGCGCGCGCTCGGCAAACGGCCGTGCGGAGCGTTCCACGACCATCACCAAGTCGACGTCGCTGCCCACGCCCCAGTCGCCGCGCGCGTACGACCCGAAGTAGCCGGCCCGTCGCAGCTCGGGATGCGCCGGCACCCACTGCGCCACGAGCGCGCGCACGGCCGCGTCAACGGTCGCGCGGTCCGGCCATTTGAGCACGCGCGAAGTCGATGATCTCACCGGCATAGCGGATCGCCAGCTCGCTCTGGATCGGCCCGTAGTGCTCGAAAGGCGCACCCGCAGGGTGGCCGTTCGCGTAACGGGTCGCGACGTAGAAGTTGTCCAGCACGCGCGCCTTGTCGATCAGGTCCGCCGGCGCCGGGTCCGGCAGCTCGCGCAGAAGCTGCGCGATGACATGACCCCAGGCGTCCTGGCCCGAATGCAGATGCAGCGCCTTGACCGCCTTTTCCGCCGCCTGCTGCGCGGCGAAGCACGCCCATTCGTGCCGCTGCGACGCCCGCGACTCGCGCGCCTGTTCGAGGTCGCGTTCGGCCTGTCGCAGCCAGTCGTCGGCACGGTTCGTCATGGTTCGGAGTGTTTGCCCGCCGCTGTGATCGTAGCAGTGCAGCGGGCGCGAGCGGCATCACCGCACCCACCCGTGCGACCAGATGCGCGGGTTGTCGACGACGTTGTGAACGATCTCGGCGCGCACTCGATCGACGTGCGCGTTCACGTCGAGGATCTCCGGCCACACACCCTGCCAGATCGCGATCTGGCTCGATGCGCAAAGCGCCGGGACGGCCCAACGGGCCAGGGGCGCCGCGACCGCGCCGGCCGCGGGCATCGCCGGCGCCGCAGAACGCTCGTAGGCGATCGCGAGGCCGATCGCAAAGGCGATCCAGAGCTGC
>JBKBSH010000243.1:0-4153 GCA_046291795.1 Burkholderiaceae bacterium
ACCCAGCCGGGGTGCTCCTCGTCCTCGACCGTGAGCACGGCGGCCCGCGCACCGGTCAGGTGCCGCGCCCCCGCCAGCGCCGTCTCGCCGTACAGCGGCGCGACGGTCGAATCGGTGACGATCAGGATCGACGTCGGCGCCAGCGGCGCGAGGAAGCCATCGAGCCGCGCGAGCAGGCCGCCGCCGATGTGGATGTCGTACGGCGAGCCGGCCAGATCGACGTGAACGCGCTGCATCAGCCCATTGTAAGCGGCGCGCTCATCGCGACGTCCCGAGCGCGGTGGCCACGTCCGGATGCGACAGGATGCGCTTGACGAGCTTCTTCGGGCTCGTGACGCCTGACTGGAAGCTCAGATGCGCGGTCTGCCGGTACAGCGGCTCGCGCTCGCGCAGCAGTTGCTCGATCCGCGCGCGCGGGTTGTCGGTCTGCAGCAGAGGCCGCGCGGTGTCGCGCCGCGTCCGCCGCACGATTTCGTCCACCGTCGAATGCAGGTAGACGACGAGCCCGCGGCTGCGCAGCACCCGCCTGTTTTCCTCGCGCAGCACCGCACCGCCGCCGGTGGCGAGCACGACGCCGCGGCGCCGCGTCAGTTCGTCGAGCAGCACCGCTTCGCGTCGGCGGAAACCCTCTTCGCCTTCGACCTCGAAGATCGTCGCGATCGACACGCCTGCCCGCGCTTCGAGCTCGCGATCGCAATCGATGAACTCGAGTCCGGCGGCGTCTGCGAGCAGTCGGCCGACGGTCGTCTTGCCGACGCCCATCATGCCGATCAGAAAGATCGAACCCGAACCCGTGCGCATCGGGCAAGGTTACCCGGGAAGCGCGCAAGAAAAACAGGGCCGCTCGAGGCGGCCCTGCGACACCGTGGCGGGCTCTGTCTTCAGCGCACGGCGGCTGTCACGCGCTCTGACACGACGCGCGGCGTGATGAAGATCATCAACTCGGTCCGGTCGTTGACGCGCTGGCGGTTCTTGAACAGGTTGCCCAGAACGGGGATGTCGCCCAGCAGCGGCACCTTGGTCACGGTGTTGCGCTCGATCTGCTCGTAGATGCCGCCGAGCACGACCGTTCCGCCGTTTTCGACGAGCACTTGCGTCTGGACGTTCTTGGTGTCGATCGCCGGACCCGACGCCGTGTCCTGACCGCGGCTGTCCTTGTTGACCTTCACATCGAGGAAGATGGCGCCCTCCGGCGTGATCTGCGGCGTCACTTCGAGCTTCAGCACCGCCTTGCGGAACGAGATGCTGGTCGCGCCGCTCGACGTGGCCTGCTGGTACGGGATCTCGGTGCCCTGCTCGATGATCGCCTTGACCTTGTCCGCCGTGATCACGCGCGGGCTCGACACGATCTTGCCGCGACCGTCGGCCTCGAGTGCGGAGATCTCGAGGTTGACGAGTCGAGTGACGCTGCTGTTGAACAGCGTCAGCCCGAAAGTCCCCGGCTGAAAGCCGCCGATCGTCCCGGCCGGCAGGTTGACGAAGTTCGGATTCGTCACCGAGCGGTTGCCGATGCTGATCGTATTCGTGCCCCCCGCGCCCGTGCCGGTCGTGAACGTGCTGCCCGCACCGGCATTGATCCACTCGCCGTTGGTGATCCGCGCGAAACCGAAGCGGACGCCGAGGTTCTGGCTGAACTTGTCGTCGGCTTCGACGATCCGCGCCTCGATCAGGACCTGCGGCACGGGGATGTCGATGCGCGCGAGCAGGCGCCGGACCTCTTCGAGCCGCGCCGCGGTGTCCTGGACGAAGAGCTGGTTGGTGCGCGGATCGACGACGACGCTGCCGCGCTTGGACAGCAGGCGCTGCTTCTCGTCGACGAGCAGCTTGCGCACGTCGTCGGCCTTCTGATAGTTGACGACGAAGTTCTCGGTACGCAGCGGTTCGAGGTCCGCGATCTGGTTGCGCGCTTCGAGTTCGAGTTTCTCCTTCGTGGCCAGTTCGTCGCGCGGGGCAACGATGATCACGTTGCCGTTCTTGCGCATGTCGAGGCCCTTGCTCTGCAGGATGATGTCGAGCGCCTGATCCCACGGAACGTCCTTCAGCCGCAGCGTGATCGACCCCTGCACCGAGTCGCTGGTGATGATGTTCAGGTTCGTGAAGTCGGCGATCACCTGCAGCAGCGAGCGCACGTCGACGTTCTGGAAGTTCAGCGACAGCCGCTCGCCCTGGTAGCCCTGGCGCGTGCCCTGGAACAGCCTCGACGGATCTTCCTTGACCGGTTTGACCTCGACGACGAAACGCGTGTCGCTCTGGTAGGCGCTCTGCTCCCACAGGCCGCGCGGCTCGATCACCATCCGCACATTGCTGCCCTGCTGGAAGGTGTTGATCTGCGCGACCGGCGTACCGAAGTCGGTCACGTCGAGCCGGCGCCGCAGCGTCTCGGGCAGCGACGTGTTCAGGAAGTCGACGATGACGTTCTGCCCCTGCTGGCGGATGTCCACGCTGGTGTTCGGGTCCGACAGGTCGACGACGACGCGGCCTTCGCCCTCGGCGCCGCGGCGGAAGTCGATCGCGCGCAGGGTTCGCCCGGTTTCGGCCGCGGGGGTCGCGGCTGCCGCCGCCGGCGCGGCCGCCTGTGCCTCGGCGGCGCGGAAGGTGCTCGTGTCCGACGACGCGCCGAGCGCGACCTGGATCGTGTTGCCGTCGGCGGTGATCGCGTAAGTGACCTGCCGGCGCAGGTTCAGCACGACGCGCGAACGTCCTTGTGCCTGTACGACGTTGACCGAACGCAGGTCGCCCTGGTTGATCTCGACGAGGTTCTTGCCCAGATTGTTGACCGTCTGCGGCAGGTCGATCGCGATTCGCGCCGGGTTGGCCACGGAAAAGCTCGGCGGCACACCCCGCGCAGGTTCCTTCAACTGAATCGTCAGCACGACGCTCGTGCCCGTCTGGGTCGCATCGACGCGCTCGATGCTGTTGCCGGCCGCGGCAGCCTGCGCCGAGGCGCCCGACGGCGCGAGCGCCGCGGCGGCGAACCAGCCGGACACCACCGCGCTCCACAAGGTGTTCATCGAGATCCTCATCGCTTGCTCCCCTGCGGCTGGCGTGCCGCAGCCTCCTGCAGTTCGAGTTTGGCGGGCCGTTCGACCCATTCCCCGGCGGCGTCCTGCACGATTTCCTTCAGTTGCACTTCGGTCTCCGAGATGCGCGTGATCAGACCGAAGTTCTGCCCGACGTAGTTGCCGACGCGCACCAGATGCGTGGCGCCGTTGGTTTCCAGCAGGGCGACGTTGGCGCCCCCCTGCCGCATCATGCCGACCATGCGGATCTGGTCGAGCGGGAATCCCTCGAGCGTCTCGCGCCGGCGCTCCAGATCGGGTTTGATCGCCGAGGCCGAAACCCTCGCCTGCTGCTGGCGCGCGACCGCCATCACGATCTTCTGCGGATCGAACGGGTCGACCGAGCCGCGCCCCTCGTAGACGTACGGCGAAAATTCTTTCGGTTCCGGCACCGGCTGCGTCGTCGGCTTCATCGACGCCCTGACCTCGGCCATCCATTCCTGGATCTTTTTCTCGTCGGAGGCACCGCACGCCGCGACGAGTGCGGCTGCGGCAACGCAGAGGGTCAGGCGCAGGATTCTCATCGACGATCCGTCACTTCTTTGCCGCAGCCGCCTGGCGCGCCTTGCGCTGGGCCGCGAGTTCCTCTTCGTCCAGGTAACGGAAGGTCTTGGCGGTCGCGTCGAGCGACAGCGTGCCGTCCTTGCCGGTCTGGATGACGAGATTGTTCAGCGTCACGATCCGCGGCAAGTTGGCGATGTCGCTGGTGAACGCGCCAAGATCGTGGTACCGCCCCGACACCTTCACCGCGATCGGCAACTCGGCGTAGTACTCCTTCAGGTTGGTCTGCCCGGGACGGAACAGCTCGAACTGCAGGCCGCGTCCGATACCGGCCTGGTTGATGTCCGACAGCAGCGCGTCCATCTCGGCTTTGCTCGGAAGCTGCTTCTCGAGCGTCAACACGTACTGGCTGACCTGTTCCTTTTGCTTGCGCAACTCCTCGAGATTGATCGCCTGTTGCAGCTTGCTCTTGTACTGCTCCTTGAGCTGCGATTCGGCCTGCCGCAGCCGTTCGAGGTCGTCGACCTGCTTGCTCCAAAGGAGGAACCAGCCGAGCACGCCGCAGGCCGCGATCGCAACCAGCCAGACGGCCA
>JBKBSH010000244.1:0-4141 GCA_046291795.1 Burkholderiaceae bacterium
CGCGATCGGGCTCTTGCGCGCGGTGTCGTCCGGGTCGTACAGCGGGCGCGCGGGACGGAAGACGTGGTAGTTCTCGATGCGGTCGTCGGTGATGCCCCGCGCGTACGCGATGTCGCCGCGGCCCAGATAGACGCGGCCTTCCTGTGTGGCGACGATGCGCGGATAGCGGGCCAGCTCGTTGGCTTCGACGACCATCGGCTTCGACAGGAACGGCTCGATCGCGTTGTTCGGAATCGCCGAGATCGCGGCATCGCGCTCGGCGCCCAGATCGCGGACGCGCGGCGCCAGCCGCACCACATCGCCGGGGGCGCCGGGCAGCGAGTCGGGTTGGGCGACCTGCAGTGTGGCGCGGCCGTCGACCTTCACCAGACGCAACACCTGCCCCGGATAGATCAGGTGGGGGTTGCTGACCTGCGACTTGTTCATGCCCCACAGCTCGGGCCAACGCCAGGGGCTGGTCAGGAACACGCTGGAGATGTCCCACAGCGTGTCGCCCTTCTTGACCGTGTACAGGTCGGGCGCATTCGGTGCCAGCGCCGACAGCGGAACGCCGGCCTGCGCGACCTGGTCGGCGGTCCTGCGCTGTTCGTCCGTGACCGGATAGCGGCCGTCCGGCGTGGTTTGCGCCTGCGCGGCGCCGGCCAGCAGGGCGCCGGCAAGCGCCAGCGCGAGCGGGGCGGGGCGAAAGGCGTCGATCACCGTCTTCATGGATGCTCCCTGTTGCGCGGGCTTGCCGAGCGGCGACCGCGGCGCGGATTGCCCCGGAATCGGTCCGGAGCGGGCGAACGTGATGCAGCGCTTAAAATTCTGCCCATAGGGCCTTGATATCGCAACGGATATCGGTTTGCATCGATACCTGTAATGAGCGATGCCAAGCGGCTGGGACCCGCGCCGAGTATGGTCGTACGCACCGGACGGGAATCGTTGAAAAGCAGTGCGAATCACCCAATTGATGGACGCTGAACCGCCGGCGCACGGCGTGGCGCGGTGAGGATCGAACGTGGCCCTGTTACCCATCCTTGAATACCCGGATCCGCGGCTGAAGAAGGTCGCGCGGCCCGTCACGTGCTTCGACGAACGGCTTCGCAAGCTGGCCGCCGACATGGCCGAAACGATGTATGCGGCGCCGGGCGTCGGACTGGCGGCGACCCAGGTCGACGTGCACGAGCGGCTCATCGTCGTCGACGTGTCCGAGACCAAGGACAAGCTGCACGTGCTCGTCAACCCGGAGATCGTCTGGGCGTCCGAGGAGACCGTCGTCTGCGAGGAAGGCTGTCTGTCGGTGCCGGGGATCTACGACGAGGTGCGTCGGCCCGCCAAGGTGCGCGTGCAAGCGCAGGACGTGCAGGGCGCAGCCTTCGAGCTCGACTGCGAGGGGCTGCTCGCGGTGTGCGTTCAGCACGAGATGGATCACCTGCTCGGCAAGGTCTTCGTCGAGTATCTGTCGCCGCTGAAGCAGCAGCGCATCCGCGCCAAGCTCAAGAAGCGCAAGGCGCGCGAGGCGGCCTGACCGCTGCGCTCGGCCCGGCGACGAGCGGCCGGCCGGCCGCGCCGAATCAACGCTGCCCGGCAGCCGCCGCGACGGTCGGCGCGGCGGCTTCGACCTCGCGGAAGAAGCGGATCATCTTCTCGGCCAGGATCGGCAGCACGCCGGGCGCCAGATCGTGGCCCATGCCTTCGATCACTTCGAGCCGTGCGCCGCGGATCGCGCGCGCGGTGTCTTGGCCGGCGGCGAGCGGAACGAGCGGATCGTCGCGACCGTGGATCACCAGCGTCGGCGCGGTGATTCGCGCGAGCAGCCGCCGGCGGTCGCCCGAGGCGAGGATCGCGAGAAGCTGCCGCATCGTCCCGGCCGGGTACCAGCCGCGCCGCGCGACGCGTTCGAGCCGTTCGCGCAGCAGTTTCTGCCCGGTCGGGAACCCCGGGCTGCCGATCACGCCGAAGACATGCACGAGGTGATCGACGACGCGGTCGACGTCGTCCGGGTCGAGCGGCCGCGACAGGATCGCTCGCAGCGCGCGATGCCGTCCGAACGCCACTCGCGGGTTCGGATTGCCGGTCGTCGACATGATCGACACGAGGCTCGCGGCGCGCGCCGGGTAACGCGCGGCGACGACCTGCGCGATCATGCCGCCGAGCGAGGCGCCGACCACGTGCGCGCGTCCGATGCCGAGCGCGTCGAGCAGTCCCACCGTGTCGGCTGCCATATCGTCGAGCGTGTACGGTGCGCGCACCGGCAGGCGCAGCAGCGCGCGCGCGATCGCCCACGGCGCCGAAGGCAGCGGTGCGCTGCGCAGCTTGGTCGAATGGCCGCAGTCGCGGTTGTCGAAGCGGATCGTGCGGAAGCCGGCACGCACGAGCGCATCGACGAGTTCGTCCGGCCAGGCGATCCCCGGCAGCCCGAGACCCATGACGAGCAGCACGGCCGGCGCGGCCGGATCGCCGAAGGACTCATAGTCGAGCGTCAGGCCGTCGACGATCGCCGCAGGCATCGAAGGTGGGTGGCCGGGTACGGGCTGCGAGTGACGGACCGTGCGCTGTCAGGCGGGCTTCGCGTCGGGCTAGTACCACGTCTTTCGCTTCGGATCCCGGTAAAGCCACGCGCGTACGCCGCTGCGGTCGAACGGCTTCCAGGCGCCTTCGGGCTGGGCGAGCCTGTCGGCGATCGCGTACCAGGTCAGCGGATTGACGCCGATGCCGAAGTGGCTCGCCTCGACCTCGATGTTCTCGTGCAGCGGGGTGACTTTCTCGACGCTGCATTGCCAGGCGACGATGCCGTCGGTGCGGCTGTAGATCGAGGTCGTCGGCACAGACGGCGGCGTGCGCAGCGGCTCGTGGATCTGCGGTGCGCCGATGCGGTGCTCGGTGACCAGCTCGTACAGCCGCCAGGCGTTGGTCGCCTTCGGGTGGCCCGTAAACGGCGTTCCCATCGTGATCACCGAACGGACTTCGCGCGGGAATTCCTTGGCGAGTTCTCGCGCGTAGATGCCGCCGAGGCTCCAGCCGATCAGGCTGAGTCTGCGTCTGTGCCGCTTGCGGATCTCCTTGATCCGTTCGCGGCATGCGTCGAGCACGCCCGCGCGCGGGCCGCGGTTCGTCCCTTGTTCCCATCCGTAAGCCGCGTAGCCGCGACCCTCCAGGAAGCGGCGCAGCGGCCGCGTCGATGCGTCCGAGGCGAGCAGCCCCGGGAACACCAGCACCGGATGGCCGTCGCCCTCCGGCGCATTGGCAAGCAGCGGCAGCGCGAGCCAGCTCGCGCCGTACTCCCACACGACGCGCCACTCGAGCGCAAGCCGCAGCAGCCCGGGTGCGCGCATCGGGCCGAACTCGTACCAGTGTTCCGGGTAGTGCATGGCGCCCCTGTGTGCGGCGTCGGATGCGGTTTCCATGGTCTTCATGCCTGGGCCGTCGTGCGCGGGCTGCGCGCGGGTGCGCGCGGTCGCGGCGGCGCACGGCGTCCGGCGCTTCGTGCGCGCGGCGCAGCAGCGGGCCGAATCGCGCGCACGACGTCGTCGGGTTTCGCGTCGTCTGCCGCGACGCTCAGTTCAACGCTTCCCGGATGCTCGCCGCGCCGCGCGGCGGCGGCTTCGAGCAGGCTCGGCGCGCCGACGTGCATCGGCGTGGCGGCGGTTTCGAGATGAAGGAACGGCGAGTCGAGCCCGCTCAGCGGTTGCACGGCTGTATTGCGGCGGCGAGTCCGGGCCGATAGTACGCGACGCGGGCCGCGTGCAACCCAAGCGCGGGTGCGCGGCGCGCCCGCGCGGTCGGTTCAATAAACTGTGCCAATGCGCATCGCTTTTGCCGGCACGCCCGAATTCGCCGCAGCGGCGCTCGCCGCGCTGATCGATGCCGCACCGGCGCATGGCTTCGACATTGTCCTCGTGCTGTCGCAGCCGGACCGCCCGGCCGGGCGCGGCATGAAGCGGGTCGCCAGCCCCGTCAAGCAGCTGGCGGCCGCGCATGGGCTGCGCGTCGAGACGCCGGCCACGCTGAGCCTGAAAAGAGGCGGCGCCGAGGCGGAGGCCGCACACGCACTGCTGCGGTCGGTCGACGCCGACGTGCTGGTCGTCGCCGCGTACGGGCTGATCCTGCCGCAGGAAGTGCTCGACATTCCGCGCGGTCTTGCATCGCCGGCGGGGCC